>JAGQHH010000075.1 GCA_020431945.1 Cyanobacteria bacterium HKST-UBA02
TTCAAACAATTCTATCTGGGCTGCCTGGCGCACGGCTCCTACATCATCGGCTCCCGCGGCGAGGCAGCGGTCATCGACCCCCAGCGCGATGTCGCGCAATATATCAACGAGGCTGAAGAAGCCGGTCTCGCGATCAAATACATCATCGAGACCCACCTGCACGCCGACTTCGTCAGCGGTCACCGCGAGCTCGCCGCCAAGACCGGCGCCGAGATCGTCTTCGGGAAAAGAGCCGAAGCCCTTTTCCCGCACCGGGCCGTGAGTAATGGAGACAAGCTCGAGATCGGCGACATCGAACTGCTTATCTACGAGACTCCCGGTCACACCCCGGAGAGCATCTGCATCCTCGCTCGTGACAAAACAGACCCCGCCGCACCGGCCAAGCTCTTCACCGGAGACACTCTCTTCATAGGCGATGTCGGGCGTCCGGATCTTGTCGCCGCCCGGGGTATTTCAGCCCGGGAGATGGCAGGCATGCTCTATGACAGCCTTCACGAGAAGATCCTCACCCTCGCCGACAAGACCGAGATCTATCCGGCACACGGGGCAGGCTCTCTCTGCGGCAAACGACTATCCGACGAAAGATCCTCGACCCTCGGGGAGCAAAAGAAGTTCAACTATGCTCTGAAGCCCATGGACAAGGAGACTTTCATCGATATCGTCAGTGCCGATCAACCGGAAGTCCCGGCCTATTTTCCGAAAGACGTGGAGATCAACCGGTCCGGAGCCGAGCATCTCGAAGATCTGGCGCCCCTGGTGCCCATGAACGCCCAGGACGTCAACAAGCAGATTCAGCGGGGTGCCTTGCTGCTGGATATAAGAAGCGGCACTGAGTTTGCCAGCGGCCATGTGCGCGGATCCATGAACATCGGGCTGTCCGGACAGTTCGCCTCCTGGGCAGGGACTCTTATCGAAATCGGCACGCCCCTGGTGCTTCTTGCAAACGATCCAGAAGAGCTCGACGAGGCGGTCATGCGCCTGGCTCGCGTCGGTATAGAGACCGTTGTCGGTTACCTCAAAGACGGGATCATGGGCTGGAGCGACGGTGGCTTCGAGATAACCCAGTCTCCGGTGGTGACGGTGGAAGAGCTCAAGCTGGAGCTGGATGAGAACGAGGAGATCACCGTGGTCGATGTCAGGCGGATCGGCGAGTATGAAGACGGTCACGTCCCCGGCGCCATCAATATCCCCCTTGCCGAGCTGCCGCGCCGGCACGGAGAGCTCCCCGGCGACCGCCAGTTAGCGATTATCTGCGCCAGTGGTTATCGCTCGTCGATAGCCAAGAGCATCCTCGAGGGTGCCGGCTTCACCCGGCTGATGAACGTCCTGGGCGGCACCAAAGCCTGGATCAACGCTAACTATGAGGTAGCCGGAGCAAGCACTGCACCCGTATAAGGAGGCCAGGGCCATGAACAATCAGGCGCCTATGGGCTTCATAAGTGGTCTCATTCTGGAAGGTAGAGAGCACGAGGAAGACAACAACAACGACCGGGCCCGGGAGCTCTTTGAAAAGGCTCTTGCCGAGTCCGAGCGGCTTTGCGGCAGAACCGCCCTGATCACCGGCTATGTCTTGGCCAATCTTCAGGGACTCTACGATAAAATTGGAGCCGCCGACAAAGCAAGGGCCCTGGAGCCCAGACTGAAGGAAATCATGCAGAAATACGACTGCGGACCGGAAGTGCTGGGGAGCTGGAAAAGCTTTAGAAGCCTCAACGGGCTCCAGACCGAAGAGTCGAGCTGACTGCAGACGGAGAATTGAAAATGACCGAATCGGACCGGGAAGCCCATCGAGACCGCATCGTAATCGTGGGAGGCGGCACCGCCGGCATTACCGTGGCGGCGCGCCTGCGCAAAGCCCTGCGGGGTACGGAGATAGTCATTGTCGACCCCTCCGAGAAGCACTACTATCAGCCTCTCTGGACCCTGGTCGGAGCCGGTGTCTTCGAGCCGGAAGAAAGCGAGCGGATGGAGAAAGACCTGATTCCCGAAGGCGTGGAATGGGTGAAAGAAAAGGTCACCGAGCTCAGCCCGGAATCCAATGAAGTCATTACCGAAAGCGGCAAACGGCTCTCTTACAAAGTCGCGGTGATCTGCCCCGGTCTCCAGATCAACTGGGACGGCATCAAAGGACTGAGCGAGACCCTTGGTAAAAACGGCGTCAGCAGCAACTACAGCTATGAGTTCGCCCCCAAGACCTGGGAGCATATCCGGTCTTTCAAAGGCGGCACGGCGCTTTTCACCCAGCCTAACACCGCTGTCAAATGCGGCGGCGCTCCTCAGAAAATCGCTTACCTGGCAGAGGATTATTTCCAGCAGTCCGGGGTTCGGGACAAGTGCAAAGTGATCTTCGCCTCGGCCCAGGCAGGCATATTCTCCGTCGAGAAATACGCCCGCACTCTGGAGCAGGTGATTGCCCGCAAGCAGATCGAGACACTTTTCAAGCACAACCTGATCGAAGTAAACGGCGACAGCAAGGAAGCAATCTTCGAGAATCTCGACAACGGCGAGCAGGTCACCATCAAGTTCGACATGATCCATGTGACACCGCCCATGGGACCGCCTGATTTCATCAAAAACAGCCCGCTAGCCGGTGACGGAGGCTGGGTAGAAGTAGACAAGCACAGCCTCCAGCATCCCCGCTACGAGAATGTTTTCTCCCTGGGTGATGTCGCCTCCCTGCCGACCTCCAAAACCGGCGCCGCGATCCGCAAGCAGGCACCGGTCGCAGTGGCGAACATTCTCTCCTACCTGGGCAAATCCCCGCTCTCGGCACACTATGACGGCTATACATCTTGTCCGCTGGTCACCGGCTACAAGGGACTGATCCTGGCAGAGTTCGACTACGCCCTCAATCCCCAGGAAACCTTCCCCTTCGACCAGAGCAAAGAGCGCTACAGCATGTACCTCTTGAAGAAATGGGTCCTCCCCGTCTTCTACTGGGACGGCATGCTCAAAGGCCGCCTCTAGCATTCTTCATATTGCGACAACTTAAACAGACGGCTCTCACGCAAGCACGATTCCCGTGATAGGGTGGATTTTATAGTGGCTGGGGGCGGCAACTCGCTATGAGCATGTACGACGGGATTCTCGAGCGCGCAGCTCGGGTGATAGCTTCTGCCGACGCGCTTTTGATCGGTGCTGGGGCCGGCATGGGCGTGGACTCAGGTCTACCGGACTTTCGCGGCGTGAATGGCTTTTGGAAAGACTATCCTCCATTTCGGGGAAAGCAATACAAAGAGATCGCGACGCCGCATTTGATGCGCTCAGATCCGGAGCTAGCCTGGGGCTTCTACTCTCATTGCATGCAACTATTCAGGAATACACAACCACATCAGGGTTTTAGCATGCTAAAGAAATGGGCAGAAACGATCGTGCCCGAGCACTTCATCTTCACGAGCAATATCGATGAGCACTTCCAGCGATCCGGCTTTGCCGATGAAAAGATATTCGAGTGTCATGGCTCGACTTACTTCTTGCAATGCGAACGGGGTCTGGAATGCGGTACCGATCTCTGGCCGGTACGCAAGATTGTAAAAGTGTCGGAGGAGACGCTGCGAGCCACCGGTACTTTGCCCAGGTGCCGAAACTGTGCCTCTCTGGCTCGTCCGAATACACTGATGTTCGGTGACTATGCCTGGGTCCCTATGCGGAGCGTCGAGCAGGAGAAGCGCCTGAATGCCTGGCAGGAAAGCTTGAAAGGCGCAAACATTGTTGCCATCGAATTCGGTGCAGGCCCAACCGTGCCAACTGTTCGCTATGAATGCAGTAAGCGCTCGCAAAAGCTGATAAGAGTCAACCCCACCGACTACATCGCCTCGCCGGACTCAATCTCAGTACCAATGGGCGCCCTGGAAGCGATCAAAGAAATAGACAAAAGGCTTCATTGAGAAAAGACTGGATAAAATTCCCAACGCTCACGGTAGACCGAGGGTGTCGCTGGTCCGCTCTTTGAGGAGCTTCAGGTCTCTGGCTGAGAGATCCATTCGTCCGATTTGCTTGTACAGATTCGAGCGGTTTGCGTAAGCCTTCTCGATTTCACCGGCGGATTTTGTGCCGAGCTCGATTGCTTTCGTGTAGTCGGCGATTGCTTTGCGAGGCTCGCCAAGCCTCTCATAAGCGCCGCCACGATCGAAGTAGATCGAGCCCGGATCATCAGGACTACAGCCCAAGGCAGCCGTGTAATCGCTCACTGCGTCTTTCTGCCGGTCATACATAAGGAGCAGACCCGCCCTCAACTTATAGAAGTCGGCTCTTTTCGCCAGGGCTATGGCGCTTGTGCAATCGCGAATCGCAGCTTGCATCTTGCGCTCTTCGATGAATGTGCGGGCTCGATAATAGTAAGCGTCTGGAATCTTCGGATTGAGCCTGATAGCAGCGCTCAGATCGGCAAGAGCCTTCTTAGTATCCTCCAGGGCTAGATAACAGCGCCCCCGCCACACCAGCGCCTCAGCAAATCCCGGGTGCAGACGAAGCGCCCTGTCGAAGCGGACGATTGCCGCACGATATTCATGTTTCACCAGCAATGCCTCGCCTTCCTTGAAAGCCGCAAGAGGCGGCGGCATCGAAGTCGCCGCCTTCACCGGAACCGGCTTCGTTTTCGCCGGGACAGCCGTCGTCTTCGCCGAGACAGTCTTCGCCTTCACCCCGGAAGTTGCCCGTGCAACCGGAGCCGCACAAATCGACGAAGAGTAAGCCCCCAGCAATATGGCGGCTATCGCGCCTTTCCAAATCGAGTCTATTTTCTTCATGCACGACCACAGGCAAGATTCTGCCTGCATCGGAGAAGACAGTCCTCGCAGACGCTCTTTTCTTGTATTCTGGCAAATCTTGCCCTGGCACGAATTCTCTTAACTGTTCGAGGACCCCGATCGAGAACATACTCGAACACGTAGTTGAGTGCCGCCGCATCATGATTATCAGATGGACCAAGCCCCATTAGCTCCTCGTTAAGAGCCGCATGAAACTCTTGTGAAGCGGTATATGCAACAGTTTCCTCCGCCGGACAGAAAGCGCAGTCTTGCCCCGGCAATTGCTCGCTAAGGCTCGACTCGAGATCAGCCAAGCAATCGGAGCAAATGAACACGGAGCGCTTCAGCCGCGCAACTGGGCGCGCATCATTCGCCTGACAAAATCTGCATATTCTGTCTCGGCGTGCCAAGCAAGCTCCTCCCTGGTAACAGCCGTCCCCTATACAACTATATCTTTTGAGCGGTCTAAACGCCTGACAAACCAGAAACTGCTATGAAGATCATTTCTTCCGAGGTCTTCGCGTCGAAGGTCTCGATCTCCCAGCCGCCGAGCAACTTTTGAACCAGCAGACCTGCTTCTGTCAAGAAAACTTCGATGCTCTCCCGACTCAGAAAGCGGAGCTTGCTATTCGAAATCAGAACCTCATCGTCCCCTTCCGGAGTTCCCGTATCCGCGACACCCCGTACAAATTCATAGCGAAGCTCGAAGGTCATGAACTCCCCTTCCATCGCGAGAAAGCGCCTGGATTCTCGAACCTTCGAGCCGTCTACAATCAAGTCCATTTCGTAGTCCCAGCGCGAGCGCCAGTCGATAGCCGGATTGCGCGACTCGAAGGCGACAATACCGCCGGGCGCCAGATGAGCCCGCATGACCTCGAGAGCGCCCTGGACATCACGATCTTCGAGCAGGACTTGAAACGCGTGACCGGTCATGATGATCAAATCGAATCGTTTGCTCGATCGGAAATCCTGTGCCACTGCTTCCACCCACTCGATCTTGCTCGCTTGCGGCTTGGTCCTGGCTACCTCGAGCATGGCAGCGGACGGATCGACTCCGGTGACCTCATGACCACGACCGGCAAAAGCATCGCAGAGGAGCCCGGTCCCGCAACCGAGATCGAGCACCCGGCAGGGCTTGGAGCCTGCCAGCTCCAGGTAGAAATCGCGGTCAATCGACCAGGGACTGTCCAGGTCATAAAGCCGAGCCAGCCTGGGATCGTCGTAATGCAAGTCGGGCATTTAGTATCAATAGCCCGTCCGAAGAGAAACGTCAACGGTTTCTCAACTATGGCGACCTAAAAATGACTGTCAGATCATCTTTTTTTGGGAAAAGATGATCTGACAGTCATTTTGATCGGAAAAGATGACTCTCAGATCAAGTTTTTTCTTGAAACCTTGACCTGACTTAGATCAAGCCTTGAATAAATCCCGCTATTCGCTCGAAGCATTCGTCAGTTTCGGCAAACAAGCCAGGGAAAGAATAGAAGCAGTGCGGCATCCCGTTGAAAGACGCCAGCTCGACATTATTGATACCGGCCTCCTGAGCCCTGGAGACAAAGGCTCCGGACTGATCGAATACCGGATCTGCGGTTCCTGTGACGAGCAATGCCGGAGGCAACTTCGAATAATCGCAGTAGAGCGGGCTAGCCAGGGGATTGTTCCAATCAGCATGCAAAACATAAGCGCCCCTTGCGTAGCCGACAAAAGCGGCATCGTATACTATCCCGTCGGGCGCCAGGCGGTTGAATGAGTCATAGAGCTCGACATTCATATCGAGCCAGGGCGCAAGCATGATCAAGCCTGCCGCTGGTGTCCCACGCTCGCTTAACCGTAAAGCCACTCCGGCGGCTAGATTAGCCCCGGCAGAATCGCCGCAGAGCAGCAGCTCTTCGAAGTCGAACTGGAACGAATCGGCATTGCTTCGAAGCTCCCTCTCCACGTTCAGGCACCTGTTCAGCGCCTCAGGAAAAACCGATTCCGGAGCAAGCGGATAATTGATGCTCACAACGACCAGGTTGTTTTCGAAGCAAATACGTCTGGTGATGTAGTCCGTGTCCTCGGAGCAACCGACAACAAAACCTCCTCCGTGCATGTAGAGCAAAACCGGAAGAGCCTCGTCACCCGATGCCGCGGGCGCGTAGAATACACAGCGCAAACCAGCGATAATTCGCTCGGTCAGACGGACTTTCTCCATGAGCTCAGCTCCAGGCGAAGGGACGGAAGCGCCTTCATCGCTTGCAAAAGGATCGCCCATATAGATGTGACGCAGGCACTGCGCGATAATCTCACGATAACTAACTGGATTCCTAATCCGCGCGAGCAAATCAAATAGCGGATCTCTCTCGTTGTTCGCCATTACCATCCCCGTTTCGCCATACTCAAAGTATAAAGCGCCCCTCCACTTCGGTATGGCGAACCAAAATGACTGTCAGATCATCTTTTTTTGGAAAAAGATGATCTGACAGGCATCTTGATCGAAAAAAATGACTCTCAGATCAAGTTTTTTCTTGAAATCTTGACCTGTGAGTCATTTGCATCTCAGGCGGAAATGGCTAAGGTCGGCGTAGCTGCTGGTCATCCTCTAGCCTGAGGCGTAGCTGCTGGTCATGCTCTCGACCAGGGGCAAGGCTTTGTTGCTGGTCCCGATCGCGAGCATGTATAAGGCAGTCATCGGGCTCAGGATTCGGAGCCGACTGGTTTGAGCTTCTCCTGATGATTTTCTTGAAGACCTTCTTGATGTTCTTGAAGACTTTCCTTGTAGGTCGGGAAGTCGATATAACCTTCCTTCTCGAAGGAGTACCAGTCTTTCATCTCGGCTGGCGGGTTGAGGGGCCAGGCGTTAGCGAAGCGCTCGACGAGATCCGGATTGCTGATGAAGGGGCGTCCGAAAGCGATGAGATCGGCGAGCTCCTCGCTGATGTCGTGCTCGGCGGATGCCTGATCGTAGCCGGCGTTACCCATGAGCGTCCCGTCGAAGACTTCCCTGAGCTCGGTCAGGGTGACAGGCTCGCCGAGACCGTGGAATCCGAGACCGAGCCCGTTGAGCACATGAAGATAAGCGAGTCCGAATTTGTCGAGCTGCCCGGCGACAAAAGTGAATGTCTCACGATAATCCGGCGAGCCCATGTCGTTGTAGACGCCGTTGGGTGACAGCCGCACCCCGACCTTGTTCGCCGGCCAGACGGTGAGCACCGCCGTGAGCACATCGAGCAGGAAATTGAAACGATTCTCGATGCTGCCACCGTAGCGATCGGTTCTTTTATTCGTGCGCGACTGCAAAAATGTATCAATGAGATAACCGTTGGCGCCATGAATCTCGATGCCGTCGAATCCAGCTTCATAAGCTCGTCTGGCGGCCTGGCGATAGTCTTCGATGGTCGCCTCGATCTCCTCGATGGTCATCTCCCGGGGTGTCTCGTAAGGGACTTTGCCCAGCGGAGTGTGAATATGGTCCCCGTCGATTCTCACTGCTGACGGTGCGACAGGCACTCTGCCATCGGGCTGGAGACTGCTGTGCGAAGCCCGCCCGGTGTGCCAGAGCTGGATGAAGATCGGGGCGCCTGCTTCATGCACAGTGTCGACGACTCTTTTCCAGCCGGCTTGCTGGGCGTCGTTATAGATGCCGGGGGTATTGAGCCAGCCGATAGCCTGCTCCGAAATCACCGTTGCCTCGGTAATAATCAAGCCGGCGGAAGCTCGCTGGCTGTAGTATTGGGACATCAGCCCGTTCGGGATCCGCTCGGCGCCGGCGCGGGCGCGGGTGAGCGGCGCCATGACTATTCTATTTCTCAGCATAGTGCCGCCCAGATCGAACGGTTTGAATAGCGAATTCTTGTTCATGTCAGGTCCCCTCATTAAAGCACTGCCAGTGATACCGTCCGGAGCCTCCGGATGGATTATGGCAACTTGGTAATTTACGCTTTTCTGTAACTTTTGAAAACTTCTTGTGATTATTTCTTGAGCAGCCCCTCGAACATCAGCTCGATGAAATTGTCGAGAGGGCGCAGATCCTGCGTGGTCTTGGCGCGCATCACCGCGCCCTGCCAGCCGCATATGAAAAACTCAGCCATGTCTTCGGCATCGAAAGACTTGCTGAATTCTCCCGACTCCTGCCCTTCGCGAATGCACTCGGCAAAACTCAGACGCCAGCCATTCA
>JAGQHH010000758.1 GCA_020431945.1 Cyanobacteria bacterium HKST-UBA02
TATGCTCTCACTTAGGTACTCTATCGCCTTTTGCTCTGCGTTCTCCAAGGTAAAGATGTTGTCTGGAGAGCCAGGATCCCATGAGCGAAGCAGTTCAGCCCGGTCCCGGAAAGTGCATCCTATCTCGTTGGTCGCCTCGATTAATCGAACTGGTTCATCCACAATCGCGTCAGGTATACGCGATCTAACGGCAGTCTGCTGCACCGATCCACCAAATATCGTGTAGGCCAGTCCCAGGTATTCCAGGCCATCCAAAAAATAATCTTCTCCTTGTTCGGGAGTGATGATATCTTCCTTCCAGTTACGGCCATATGCTCTGGAGGCCTGTCCCAAGGTGATGTAGCATAGACCGATTCCCCTGGAGGTTCCCAAATCGATGCACTCCTTCAATGCCCGCTTTGCAAGAGTGATTGCATTTGACGGAACTGTTTCAATGAATGTGATAGCTCTCGAGTTCATGCTCAAGGCAATACGATACTTGCGGCCTCTAACTTTTCTTTTGTCGAGACCCATCATAATGTGCGTTTGAGCCTTGTTGGTATGGCCGAGTTCCGATTCGACTCGCCCTTCGTTGTCGAAAGTGTTGGCAACTTCCTCAATGTCTCCACTTGCCTCAAGATATGTTCGGGCGGATTCGAACTCCTTTCGAGCCAAAGCCAAGTGACCATAGTCGAGCCAATAGGAATAGCCAAGATTATTGTGGCCGCGACCCAGTATTCGATTGCGACGACGGCTATCGCTCAACCCTTTGTGTTGTTCTACCAGCACTTCAGGCTTAGCCTTCCGCTCCATACCGTTAAGGGCATCTTGCAGCACCTTCACTCCCTCGCTATATCTTCCTACGTAGATTAGCGCCTGGCCGAAGTAAACGGCTAGGTCTGCGCGTGACAGCAAGAAGAAGCTGTTGGTTGGAAGAAGTTTCTCCGACTGAAACACCTGCGTTCCGACCTGGATTGGCAGATCGTACTGTCCACGAGCCATGTAGCGCTTGACCCAGCGTGCAGCCGTATCGGCCGCAATCAATCTCCGTAGCTGGTCATCCTTTGGCAGCGCGTTAAGGTCAATGGGACTCTCGCTGTTCAGAAAGCCCAACATCTCGGTGCGCAGCCGCATATCCAGACCGATTTCAGCGCCACGAATCGCTTCATCATCAAGTTCTGCGTACCAATCATAAGCTTTCTGCGGGTTCGACCGCAGACGATAAACAAGAGAATCGACGCATAGCGTATCTCGTTTTTCCTCGGTCTCGGCCTGATTCGCCCTGTGCGCATACCATTCAATGAATTTCTTGGTGATGTTGTTTCTTACGTGTTCAATATCCCCACTGAGAAGAAAGGTGTCTAGCCAAGCGTAAACTTCGTCGTGCAAGAATACTCTCATGTCTTCGGGGCGTATCCGGACAAATCTTCGCTCGCGTATGTGCGTTAACATCTCATCGCAACGAGTTCGGCTCCAGCCTGACACAGCGGAGAGGAGTTCCCCATCCAAACCTTTGCGGGCAATCGCCAGATATCTCATCAGAGTTCGCAAGTCTGGGGTGATCTCGTTTGGTGCCGTTAACCATGTGATCAGCATTTGCTCCAAACCGTGAATCCCAGGGTTTGTGCTGACAGCAGTGCGAAACTCCTCGAAT
>JAGQHH010000759.1 GCA_020431945.1 Cyanobacteria bacterium HKST-UBA02
CAGGGTTCCGTGCCGTGTATAAAAGACTCTTCGACTCTTTCTCTACTTTCTCTTTCTAGCAGTCCGGTATGCTCCGCCGGTACGATTCGAAGACTGTCACCCCGTTTGAATAGAGTCCTGTAATAGTCTCGCTCATCCAACTGCTCTGTTACATACTTGCCTTGGCAAACTTCTCTAAGACATGGCGTACTGTGCCAAAAGGAGAGCTCATTCTGTCCCACAGACAGTTCATGCCTACACCGGTTACACCGAAGTGGCTGAACAATATTAGTAATCAGCAGCACATCCGGATTGAGTCCCCAGACACGCGCTTGTCCGACTTGCTGCTCATTTAGAATTCCATACTTCAGAAGAGACTTGAAGGCAAGCTCATATAGAGCATCTGGCTGCTGAACCAATGTAGCTCCAATTTCCATAAAACAAGTTTGAAGCCATCGGAAGATCCAGCTGCGCTGATTCGTGTTGCCAATTGCTCTTTCAAAAGGTGATTTATCAATCCGTCCATCTGTAAAAAACCTTGGAGGAAAAGATAATATACCTGACTTGACCCACCACCACTTTGGTCTCATTGCCCATGCATTTCCGAACTGATTTACATAGCTCGATAGCAAGTCATGACAAATGCCTCCATTTAACTTCAAATGCATCAACAATCCAGTTACGAACCCTTGAACCGCAGTCTCGCCTAGCTGACGAAAGCCGCCATCCTCGTTAATGAACATCTCATATAAATCATGAATAGCTCTTCTGAGAGCATCCGATTCAATTTGAGCTACGGATGCACCAGACTTCTCCAATGTACGTCCAATCCGAGCTCGCGCTCCAAATTCTGATAAGATGTCCCACTTTAAACGTGCCAGAAATGCCTCTCTAAGACTGGAGTTCTCAGGTAGCGGACTTCCCTGCTTGATTAGATCAAAGTCCTCGTGAAACTCAAGATCTCCAGGTAGAAATCGCCCAATCACATGCGTTTCTGACTCTTCCTTAAGCAAAGAGGATAAGAAAGCATCCGGCACTGATGATAGTGTCAGAGACTCATCTAGAGAATCGATAAACTTCTGCAGAGCTGTTCGCAGGGTAATACTGGCGCTTCTGGTTCTTATGAAACCTGCTCGATGCGAAGCATCCTGAACAGAATCAGAGAATGCTATGAGCCGCTTGTCCCTGTTCCAGGGAGAAGTAAACAGGTTCGATACGACTATTCCACTCAAGTTAGCGGCCTGAGCACCTACCAGCCGGACTTCTCTCGTCGTAAAACATACAGGACACTCACGAGATGTTCCTATCGTCCCTTTGCCGCGAACTACAATATTCGGCATGTATGCCGAAACAAGGTTCTCACTTCCGCAATCACTACATTCTGAAGCGGAGCCGTCCAGTCTATAGCCATGCAGCTTAAGGCAATCGCTACAAATTAAGACATGCTCCGCAGCAGTGCCTAATTCTTCGTCTACATCAGCACTCGGATATACGAATCTTACGTTCCTGTCATTCGAAAAGAATGCATCGTAAAATGTGCGCAGTTCTGACTGCAAAATATTTTTCTCCGGCAGCCATAGACCCGCCCAGGCTGTCGCGCCACAATCGTCACAATATACGACTGGAAGATGATTACGCCTTTGCTCCGCTGTAAGATCGTCCGAAAATCGAAGATGCGGCTGTGTTCCGACCTCTGCAACCATTCGTTTTAGTTCACGCAACCATAGCTGTAAGCGGACATTGAGAAAGGATCCATCTGACGAGCTTCTAGCATGGGAAATCAAAGCCACCATACTGTCAACAAGAGAGCGTTGAAAGCCTAGTTCAATGTCGCCTGTTCCAAGCCTTTTTGAGTACTCACTTATGAGGTCATTTACATTGACGGGCTTTTGGGAGGATATCTTTAGAAGACTTCTGAATCCATAATGAGCCTGTAGCTTACTTCCTAGCTCTACTCTCCACTTATTGTCCAGTACATCGACATTGGACTCATCTTCAAACCAGGCAGAATAGACGCCTCGAAGGTACTCGTGAAAAGATTGATAGCTCGAATACTCCAGCCTGCTCTTCTCACTTCCCTGAGGAATCACAAAGAACTGCTCCTCCGTATTCGAGTTTCGAAGGTACTCTTCTGTGCTCAATCGAAATTCTCTGATTACCGAGTTCTCATCAAATGGTTCACCAAAAATGCTCCGACTGAATCGGATGAGTTCAGTTGCATCTCCTTCACCACCAAGGGTT
>JAGQHH010000760.1 GCA_020431945.1 Cyanobacteria bacterium HKST-UBA02
CAGCGCCCATTCCGCCTTCGCCCAGGGGCTTTTCGAGCATATACCGCCCGGCGAGCAATTCGCCCGGCTCCCATCTTCTCAGTTTCTCGGAATCTCCCGGCAAGCTGTCTTCTCTCGCGGGCTCTATCGTTCCGATCATAGTGGAAATGTAGAAAACTGTCGGGCCAATTCTGTAAAATCCATCTATCCTTCCGGAAATCGCCGATGAACATTGCCGCCTTTATCACAGAAAATTTCATCCTCATAACAATCGTCTCGATGCTCTGCTCGGTGGGGCTGATGTTCGCGATCCGCAAAGGTTTCGGTATCCAGAGCCTGCGCAGCCACCACGAGGTCTCGGACCCCCTGCTCGCCTGTGTCGGCACTCTCTTCGCCGTGCTCCTGGGATTCATGGTTGCCAATGCCATGGGACGCTATGATCTTGCTCGCATAAACATGGAGCAGGAAGCCGGTGCGGTGGGAGACATCTTTCGCCTGGGCGGGGGCGTCGAGCCGGAAGGCAGGAAAATCCAGGAAGACTGCCTCGCTTACACGAAAGTCGTCGTGGGTGAGGGCTGGGAAGAGCTCAAACAGCGAAAGATGAATAAGAATGCCTGGAACGCCTACGGTCAGATCTGGCAGGACGTGCTTCGGTTCGCCCCCCAGGGTGATCGGGAAAATAATATTCACGCAGCCATGCTCGAAGCCGTGACCCGTCTGGGAGACGCCAGAAGGGTGCGGGCCACCCAGCTCAACTATCAGCTCCCGAATATCCTCTGGGCGGTGGTCATCACCGGTGCCATCGCCACCGGTATCCTGGCGCACTTCTTCGGAATCAAGCATACTGTCTGGCAGATCGCCACCAATGCTCTGGTCACCCTGATCCTCTGTCTCAACGTTTTTCTACTGGCGGCTTTCGACGATCCGTTCTCAGGCTTTCTGAGGCTCGAGCCCTATCCTTTCGAGGTAGCGCGAGACTCATTTATAAACGTCCTGGAAAATCACTACAAATAGTTTCAGAGCAAGTCTTCCACGGCGCCTTTATCATCCGAGTCCCAGCGCAAGCTCTGCTCTCGAAACACCGTGCAATCCGGTCTGGCTCTCTGGAACTCCTCCACCTCGGCTTCGCTGAGCTTTCGGCAACCGCTCAGGTCGAGCTTTCTCAATTTGCGTAACTTCAAGAGACTGTTCAGCCCAATCGCCGTGATTCTCGTATCCCGAATAAAGAGCTCCTGAAGATTGGCCATGCGGCTCACATGAGCAATACTCTCGTCGCTTATGGCGGTGCCGTCTACCTGGATCTTGTAGAGCGACTGGAGACAGCCCAGGTACTTCAAGTCATCGTTTTCGATTATTGTATGACCGGCCTGGAATACTCTCAGCTCCGAAAGGGACTGGATAGCCATGAGTCCTTTCCTGTCGAAATTGGAATCATCGAGACAGATAGCATGCAGAGATTTCAAGGCAGAGAGCCTGGATACGTCTTCTATATTGCTGCTGCGGAAATCGGCGCTCTTGCAGAGCGGTGAGGCTGCGATGATATCGATGATCTCATTGGTGACCTTGGCGTTTTCCACATTGATCGACTCCGGGTGTTCGGCAAGCAATCTTCTCAGCTCTTTGATCGGCATCTCTTTAAGACCGAGCATCAACTCCTGATTGCTTTTGATTAGCGCCCTGCCGCCGGAGTCCGGAACAGGTTTTTCCGGAGGCGATCCGGCTGGGGATTTGAGGTTGCCGGAGAAGGTCGCCGTCAGGGAAACTAACGCGACACTCAAAGCTACCAGT
>JAGQHH010000761.1 GCA_020431945.1 Cyanobacteria bacterium HKST-UBA02
TAAACTCGTTGGGGGGCGGACCGATCTGGTCGCCCCTGGCGGTGGAGGTCTCGAAAGACAGCGGTGGCAGACCCAGGCTCGAGCTGCCGTCCCGGCGAGGGAAATAGCCGGCGGTGCGCATATCTACGGCTCCGGAGAGCCCTGCCGGAGCGCTACTGTCCGGAGCGAGATTAAAGACGTCGGGTCGGCCGGTCGTACCGGCGGCGTCACCAGGAGTGAATGTCATTTGAGCAAGCAAGCATTAATAAGTAGGGTGCCTACTCAATCATAAGGCAGCCCGAATCGATGTCAAGACGATTTAATCTGACCAAAAGCCTCAGCACATGGCTCTTTCCGGGCTCGGCGCCCGGGCTGATCGAGCTACATCTGCTGCCCTGGTCCGGGTCCCATTCCCATGCCGCCCATACCCTGGTTGGGCGGTGTCTGCTGCTGCTGCTGCTGGGGCTGACCGGTGATCATGTCTCTGGCGAGAACCACTCGACGGTTTGTGTCCTTGGCATAGTCCCGGGCTTTGACGGCTGCGGAGAGGAGCTTGTCCAGATCCACGCAATCTTCCGGAACCGTGGCTACACCGAATGCCATGGCCAGGCTCCGGGAGTCCATGTCCGAGGACAGGGGCGCTTCCCTGAGAACGTCTGCTATGCGGTTGGCCAGGGCGCCGGCGGCGGCGGAGTTGGTGTTGGGTAACATGATCGCGAAGTCGAAGGTCTTGAAGTGACCGAGGACATCCACCTGCCGTTTGACCAGTCCGATCCTCTGCATGGCGCGTCTCACTGCCAGCATTTGAAGGGCTTCAACCCGCACCCCCTCAGCGTCCCGGCGGTATCCCAGGGAAAAGATCACCAGGGAAAAAGGAACGTTGAAGTATTCGTAGCGTAAATATTCCTGGTCCAGGAAATAGATGAAGGCATGGTAACTGAGGATACCGGTCTCGGCTCGAGTAAGGGATTTGACCACCGACTGGAACTCGTTGTCGTTGATCCCCAGGGCTTTGAGCCTGGCGAGCCTGTCCTGGGTCGGCGCCTGATCGGTGACTTGCACGAGACCGCAGCTGACCAGGTTGAAGAGAATTGGCACATACTCCGTCTTGGTCATGGGCCGTTTGCGCAGGAGGTCGAAGAGGGTATTGCGGTTGTCGATGAGCTCGTAGAAGTCGAGCTGGGGCTCCAGAGGAATCGGCGCTCCTTTTTCCACCCGCTTGGCGAACTCTTCTTCGGAGATCATGGCATTTTTCTTGACCAGGCAGGATTCCTGCTTGAGGCCGGCAGAATCGAGATACTTGGACTGGTCGAGAAGAGCAACCCCTTCCATGAGGACCGAGTCCAGTCTCTTGTTGATGGTGCGATCGCTGGTCTTCTCGTCGGGCCAGAACCGGAATTCGCCCTGAAGCCAGGTGATCAGCTCGGTGAGAGCGCTGTCGCCGGAGGATTCTTTGATCTTGCAGTGCAGGGGGATGCCTTCCTGGAAAAAGACTTCGCATTGCTCGGTCTTGGTTTTTACATCCAGGCGGCCGGTCATCTTGGCCAGGTTGATTGATTGAAGCAGGTTGGGGACCTGAAGCTTGTTGAGGTCTCCTTCGAGCGTCGCCTTGGCTCCGGGTCTGGGCGGCTCGAAAATGATCGCGGCCGCTTCGCTCGTGGTGCCGGTTCCCGGGACTTGAGTAGGCTGGATGCCGGAAGCGGTGGCGACGGGGTTGTACGCGCCGGTGCTGCCGCCCAGGGGCTCGGCGGCACTGCCGTAGATAGCGCTGCTCGGGATCACGTCCTGGAGTTGATCGGCTCCGGCGGCGCTGGCCACGAGGTTGCACATCAAGGATAGATCACGGCTCGGGTGCTTCCAGACGATCTTGGGAGGTCCGCCAGTGTACTGGGTCATGGTCCATTCCGGGTCCATGATCTGCTCGGGATCGTTGTCTCTTGATTCGAAGCGAACCGAGAGCACGAAATCGGACTTGCGATCCGAGCTGGAGAAAGGCA
>JAGQHH010000762.1 GCA_020431945.1 Cyanobacteria bacterium HKST-UBA02
TGGCGATCGATCGCGAGACCACCATGTCCTATGCCAGCCAGGATATGCTCGACGGTTGGGGTATGAGCTTCGAAGAAGCTTTCGCAGTTTGCATGACCAATCTGTCCTCGATCAGCACCGAGCCTTTCGAGTGTGTTGCCGACGGCGTCTATCTGTCGAGCTGGCATGATTCCTACGATACGTCGCGTCTGCTGCTCACAGAGAAGATCAAATCAGAGTGCGAAGTCCGGGGAGACTACCTGGCTTTTATGCCCAATCGGGATCATTTATTCATCACCGGTTCGGATGATATTGCGGGAATTAAGATGGTCCTCGAGTATTGCGAGGAGATCAGCCAGTGGCCGCGGGCTATGCTGATGGTTCCTCTGATTCTCGACGGCAGGGGCTGGTCGGTTTTCGATCCGCCCAGGAGCCACCGCTGTTATTTCGAGATTCGCAAGGCGGTGATCAGTACCGAATACGAGGTCTACGGCTCGACCCAGGAAGCCCTGCAAGACGCTCTCACTGACGATGTTTATGTAGCCACCTTCAATGTCTACAGGAAAGAGAACTCGGATGACTTGCACTCTGCTTGCGTGTGGTCCGTGCGATCCCTTCTTCCACGATGCGAATGGGTCACCTTCGTAGAAGTGGAAGAGGACTCCGACGATGGTCAGATCGTCGGCATGGCGCGCTGGGAAGATGTCGCCACCGCTCTTGGTGCTAGTTTCGTGCCCGCGTTTTCATACCCTCCTCGTTATCTCGTCGAGCCTTTATTGGACAGGAAAATTCTCGACTCGGTGAAGCTCTATCCGGGTTTCGTCGACGATGAGATCATGAGCTTCGCCCCGGATTCGGATGATCAGAATCGTCCCCTCATAGATGTGGTCCGAGAGGCGCGCGAGCGTTATATCGAAAAATACCGCACTCTCATCAAAACCAGCAGCGAATCTCCGTCTTCAGCGCCGGAGGTGATGTTCGCCTCGCCGGAAGCGGAAGAAATCATGATCGAGGGTTTGACTCGGGCAGACTTTATCGAGAAGCGAGAGGAGAAGCTTCATGTCAGTTACCTGACGGCTCCCAATGTCAGTATCGAGCCTACCGAATACTGGCTGAACGATGGTCAGAAGGTCATGCTCAAGCCTTTCGCCTGGAATGACGTGGAAATCCACTGCGACCGCTTCGACTTCCGCGCTCCGGCATTCAGCGCCTGGTGCATCCGCTGGCTCGATCCCAATGAGCACTTCTCGGCGGACGCGTACGGTCTTTCCGGGGTGGTCCATTCGGTGACCAAGCCACAGCTACAGGATGATATCGCATTTTTCTCGGTCGATTTCGGCTCGGCGCCGGTGGAAGCCTTCGAGTCCCTCATGGACGCCCTCTACAACTCCGGGGTGAAGCTCGTGGTGGTGCGCTCGTCCTGGAACAAGGCCCCCTGATTGGGTGTATACGAAGTGGTATGGACGAAGTGGTGTCGACGAAGTCTGGCAGTTGAGCTATCCTAAGGAAACCACTTCGTAGCGAGCGAGGGGATATGAAACAGAAAAGATTCGTTCTCGAGTCTCCGGTCAGGTCGTTTGCAGCCGGGGCTGTACTGATGGTTGCGGCAGTCGGGTTCTTCGCCGGTTCAGTAAACGCCCAGTCCGGGTCCGGCCAGGCGGCGACCATGCAGAGCGCCTGGGCGCTCTATACGAAGAATCAGTTCAAAGAGTCCGCCGAATCCTTCGAGGAAGTGCTCAAGACCAGCAAACCCAACGCCAGGCTGTATTACTACGCCGCCATGGCGAATTTCCGCTCGAACAAGCGGGCCCGAGCCCGGCAGCTCTGCCAGTATATAGTCCAGCACTTCTCCGGAACCACCGAGGCTGTCCACAGCGCCAAGATGTTCCCCGAGCTGGCGTCTGCCGCCAAGACCTCCACTGCCGAGGGCGCCAGCTCCGGCGGCACTTCGAACACTGGCGGCACTTCGAGCACCGCCGGTACGTCCACGGCCAGCGCGACATCGGCCAGCGCGGCGACAGGGTCCCAGGAGCTAAACGAGTCGAATC
>JAGQHH010000076.1 GCA_020431945.1 Cyanobacteria bacterium HKST-UBA02
TCGTTGACCAGGGATGTGAGGGAGGCGAGACTGGCTTCGATGATCTGTGTGAGCTTTCTTGCCGACGGCAGAATTTCGCCGGTGGCGCCGGTAGTCATATTGGCTATGTTTACATTGATAGAGGAAAGTGGGGTGCGAAGATCGTGGCTGACCATGGAGAAGAACGCTTGCTTGAGCTTCTCCATCTTGCGAATCTCGGTTATATCGTGGACGACACAGACATACGAGCTCGACGCCTCCGACCAGATTACCGTCCATGAGGTATCCCGGATTGTTCCGGCAAGGGTTCTGATTCGGACGAATATCTCTGCGCCCGGTGACTCATCCAGCCTTTCGAAATCATCGTTGAGACCGGTGGCGTCGACGGCTATGGTGATCAGTGACCGGCCTAAGAGGTCGTCGGGCGCATAGCCCCAGTTTCTCTCCACCGGCACGCCGGCGGAAAGGAAACGCAGCTGCCGGTCGAGACGGCAGACGATGGCGGCGGTATTGTCCAGAACCGCAAGCGCTTTTTGCTGGTAATCCCTGAGCCTCTCGCCGGTTTGATGCAGGCGCCTGTCCAGATCGGCGATTTCATCCGAGCCTGAGATCACCGGGGGAAGAGGCTTGCCGGCAGCGATCAGGAGGGCATTTTTTGATATGTCGCCGAGTCTCGAGACTATGTCCACGCATAGGACATAGGCGACCAGGAAAGAGATCGCGCAACTCGCCAGAAATCCGGTTGTCAAAAGACTTACGAGCTCGTCGAACATTCTCTTGAGCTCCGCCGGCTCCCGACTCTCCAGACGTTCGGTGCTCGCTTTGATCCTGTCCATCAAAGAGTTGAGGGTGAGTAGAGACATGATTACCTGGTCTCGATCCCTGTTGGAATAGCTGGTCGCCTGACCGCGAGAGGCCCGTTCCTCGAATTGCCTCATTACTCTCAGAAAAAGCTCTCGAGAAGTCTCAGCGTCGGAGAAAAGCTCCTTGAATTCGCTATCTCCTGCAAGGTCGATCTTACCCAGATGTCCAGGCTTCTCGAAATTTGCTTTTACCTCGGCGATCGCTTCGAGTCGATCTTCTTGAGGCATGGAGTCCAATCTGCCCAGTAGCGCGCCTGCTTTGATCAGACCATACATCATGTCGTGAAGCTGGTAGAGGGTTCTCTGCGACTGCTTCAGGGTCTCGAAGTCGTTTGCTGTTTCATTGAGCCGCTGGCAGAGTGCTGCAACAAAAATCAGCTCGAAGACCAGAGGTAGAAGGATGAGAAGTAGTCCCTTCTCGCCGACTTTGATACTGGAGAATAGACTGGAGAATAGATTCATGCTTGTGTGCCCGCATTGGAGCCGGGAAGAGCTTTATTTGACGCTCTCTTTGATCGGGCTGGGCACCACTGGCAGTGTGGAGTGCTCAGGCTTCACCGGTCTGAGATCCAGCTCGCCGATGAGAAATGAGGGCGTGATCAGATGCCTGGCTCTGCCGTCGGGCTCGATAATGAAAGGAGCAGAGTCGTCACCCACTGCCTGGATATCCCGGAAGGTACGCAGTGAAACAAAATTGAACTCGAGCCCGCGCAAGAGCTCTTTGCGGCCGTCCTTCAAATAGAGACGGTAGGCCACTATGGGGTCCGAGGGCTGGCGCGAATATGAAGGCGTGAAGTAATACGCCTTTTTCATCTCGGTGGAAGGATACTCGTGCAATTGATAGTCGTCGTTCAGTTTTTCAATCACCAGTATGTAATCGAGACCGGCATCTTTCGCTACTTCTTTCATTCTCTTCTCGAGCTTTGCCGGACTCAGAGGACGGGTGCTGGACAGCTCCAGGACGTTCCAGATGCCATGACCGCCCACCGAGTGACCGTTGCTCTTGCGGGAATG
>JAGQHH010000077.1 GCA_020431945.1 Cyanobacteria bacterium HKST-UBA02
AAAGACTGCGCAAACAAGAGCTCATCAAAATGCGCCGGGGAAGACCGACCCAGGTCGAGCTGATCAACACCAGAAATCTACTTACCGAAAAGGCCGAGCCGCTTTTTCTGAAGGCTCTGACAATTAGAGAAAAGACCCTCGGTATCGATCATCCCGATACGGCACTCACCCTGAACAATCTCGGGGTGCTCTATCAACAGGAAGAAGACTACGAAAAAGCTGCGTCATATTTCGAGCGTTCCCTGAAATCGGCGGAGCATGCCCGGGGACCCGCCGACATCTCTCTGGCACCCGGTCTCGCCAACCTCGCCGAGGTCTACAAAGAGCAACACCGCTTTGAAGAAGCGGAGAAAACCCTCAATCGCTCGATCTCGATCATCGAGAAAAACAGGGGCACCAGTCACCACGAGCTGGCGGCACCGCTTGCCAATCTCGGCATCCTGCTCGAGCAAGAAGACAAACTCGACTTCGCCGAGACCTATTTCAGACGAGCGCTCAAAATCGAAGAAACATCCCTGGGCAGAGAGCATCAGGACCTGATACAGTACCTGCTCAATCTCGCTCGGGTAGAAAAAAAGCTCAATCGGACCGCAAAAGCAGAGCCTCTATACAAGCGCGCTCTGGCCATAAGCGAGAGCAAATACGGAGCGGATCACCTGGAGGTTGCCGTCTGCCTGGAGGAATATGCCGCCTTTTTGAGCGCTACTGGTCGCACGGAAGAAGCGAGAGTCCTGAGCAAGAGAGCGGCGGCGCTGAGAAAGTGAGAAAGAGAGATCCAGTCCTGATTCTTTCGGTATTGCTAATGATGGCAACGCCAGGACTGGCCGCTCCTGCGTTAGAAGCAACAGCCACCTGGGACAAGGTAACCGGAGAAGCGATCGCCGCCGCTCAACGTGAAGACTTCGAGGTTGCCGAAAAGCAATTCGAGAAAGCATGCAAACTGGCTGAGCAACCAGGAGCCGCCCCAGAGCAGCTTCCGTCGAGCCTGAACGGTCTCGCCCGGGTGAAGGTCGAGCTGGGCGATTACAAGAGAGCAGGAGAACTATTCTCGAAAGCCCTCGACCTGGCAAAGAGCAGCAAGGCTCCGAACAACCTCCAGATCGCATCCATCGAATCCGACATCGGCACAATGTATAACAGGAAAGGCAAAGTTCCCCTGGCAGAGCCCTTTTTCAAAACCAGTCTCGAAAGAATGGAAAAACAATTCGGACCTCGAAACGAAAGGGTCGCCAGAGCCCAGCGACAGCTTGGAGGGGTTTATCTGGCAATGGGAGAGCTTACGAAAGCTGAGACTCTGCTTCTGACGAGCCAGAGATTTTATGAAAGCGAGCACCGATTCGGAATCGAATACATAGCCACCTCCAACACTCTTGCTCAGCTCTATAGCACCAGGGGCGAATACAAGAAAGCCTTAAGCCTTATGGAGAAAGCCCTGGCTCTGGCAGAAATGACCAGCGGTCCCCGGAGCTCCGCAGTAGCGACTTGTCTAATCGATCTGGGCAATGTCTATACCGCCGAGGCCATGGACGCCCGCCGCACCAATAAGCCTGACCACTTCAAAGTAAGAAAGGACGGCGTCACCGAGGTCACTCTCACCGGCACTCGAAATATACTTCTGGAAAAGGCCGAGCCCCTCTTCAAACGCGCTCTAGCTATCTTTAGAGACCCTCCCAGACCCGACCACCTCGGCGAGGCTAACTGCTTGAACAACCTTGGTCTCCTCTACGTGCAGCGGGAAGATCCCCGAGCGGCAGAAGATTACTACCGACAGGCGCTGGTGATCACGGAGAAGTACCGCGGTCCGGAGAGCCTGGAAACAGCCACGGCTCTCTCAAATTTAGCAGAGATATACCATACGCAGAAGAAAGAAGACGAAGCCACCGAGCTGCTCGGTCGAGCTATCAAGGTTTTCGAGAAACGCAAGGCGAAGCTTCAACTTGCGAGTACTCTATACAATCTCGGATTGATTCAGGAAAAATGCGCTCGCTTTTCTATGGCTGAAAAGAGCTTGAACCGCTCTCTATCGATAATGGAATCAAGCCATGGTCAATACCACAAGTCGCTCCTCCTGGTGCTCCCCGCCCTGGCGCAGGTCTATGCGAGACAGGGAAAAACCGCACGCGCCGAGCAGCTCTATCAGAGAGCCGTAGATATCAGTATGAAAACGTGCGGACCGATTCATCAGGAGGTCGCTTTCAGCATGGAGCGATACGCAGAATTTCTGAGAGAAGACCGGCGGTCAAACGAAGCCGAGCACCTGGAGAAACGAGCCGAGAAGATCAGGGAAAAACTTCGCAAGAACGAGAAGAGTCCCCGTAAACAAGAGCCCGGGATGTGATATTTTTGTGCCCTGTCGGTCATTGATAACGGAATTTTGAAAAAGCTACTACTGCTCTCGACATTTCTTCTGGCATCCGGTGCTTTGCAAGCACAGGCTCTCGACACTGTCTCGCCGGCCCAGGAGCAGGGGAAGCTCGACAGCGATCCGGTTGTACGCGACCTCGACACCGAGCTGAAACGATCTCTGGACAAACTCAAGAACGCCGGCAAAGCACCTCTTTACTTTCTTGCTTACCGGCTCTATGAAGGCATCTGGGACAATATCAGTGCCTCGGACGGCTGTCTGGACGATCGCGAGCCACGCTCCGCCTGGCGTATGTCCTCGGTGGACCTGCGGGTGGGCAGCCCGCATTTCGACAACAGCCATTACCTGCGTGCCGACAAATCCAGCGCTCCGCCAGCCTACGATCGATCCAGCAAGCACGACTCGATCCTGCCTGCCCACGGTGCCGGACTGCCCCTGCGCCAGGCGTTCTGGCTCAAGACAAGCGATACTTTCAAAGATGCCCAGACTCGTTACCAGGCCCTGCTTGCCAGCAAAGATGTCCTGGCGGAAGAAGACGACAAGTCCGCCGATTTCTCCTTGCAGCCCAGACAGACCTATTATTTGAAAGAAACCGAGCAAAAAGTAGACAGACCCGCCTGGGAAGAGAGAATCAGGCGACTCTCCCGGATCTTCCTCGAGCACCCGCGCATTCAGACCTCGGAAGTCTCTTTCGATGCGCGCCCCACCACCCGCTATATGGTCACCAGCGAAGGAAGCCGCATAGTCGAGCACCAGCCCCTCTATCGCGTATCAATAAAAGCCTCTTCGCTTTCCGATGACGGTATGAATCTCTGGCTCTGGGACAGCTTCGCCAGCCGCGACATCAACAAGCTCCCGGACGAGAGCGTGATTTCAGAGAGCATAAAGAAGCTCGCCGACAAGGTCGACCAGCTTCGCGAAGCCGGTGCGGCGGAGCCTTATGTCGGTCCGGCGATCCTCTCGGGCCGAGCTGCTGCGGTCTTTTTCCACGAGACTTTCGGTCACCGCATCGAAGCTATTCACGAGAAAAACGAAAGTGAAGGAAAGACTTTCTCCAAGAAAATCGGCACCCGGGTGATGCCTTCCTTCCTGACCGTCACAGACGACCCCACCGCCACTGAAGCTTATGACACCGAGCTTTCCGGTCACTATGTCTACGACGACGAAGGGGTCAAAGGTCAGCCGGTAACCCTGGCCAAAAACGGCAAGCTCACCGGCTTTCTGCTCGGTCGAATGCTTGTTCAGGGGTTCAACGAGAGCAACGGGCACGGACGCTCCTCGCCGGGCTGGAACCCCATGGCCAGGCAATCCAATCTATTCGTCCATGCCGACTCCGAGGGCGGGCATCAGGTCGAGCCCGACGTCCTTCGCAAAATGCTCATCGATGAGGCAAAGAGACAGAATAAAGACTACGGGCTCTATTTCGACGAAGTATCGGGCGGCTACACTTATACTTCAAGAGGCTCCGAGCAAACTTATTCGATACTGCCCCTGGTGGTATACAAAGTCTATGTGGACGGCCGTCCCGATGAGCTGATCAGAGGCGTCGACATAGTCGGCACACCGCTCTCGGCCCTGGAGCATATCGTCGCAGCCGGGACCGACTATGCGGTCTTCAACGGTGTTTGCGGTCGAGAGTCCGGACCGGTGCCGGTATCGGCGGTAGCACCCAGCCTGTTGATCGATTCAATCGAGATCAAGCGCACCGCCAAGACCTTCGAGAAGCCTCCGATTCTGCCTGATCCGACCAGGTCTGCTCCTGAAGCGAAGGAGAAAGACAAATGAGACTTCTCGGCAATTTCCTTCTAGCCTCTTCTCTGCTGGTCTCGTCACTGCTTCCCGCCGGAGCCGCCCAGGATCCAGGCAGTTCCGAGGATCCGGTCTTGAACGCCATGGTCGACGAGATGCAGAGATCGAAAAGCGATCTTCGCTTCGAGACCCATCCGGCACCATATTTCGCCGCCTATTTTATGAAAGAGATAGACGAGCTCTCCATCACCTCCTGCCTGGGCTCGCCGGCTGACGTCGAGCGCAGCAAGACCAGGACGGTGATGCCCGACATCCGTCTCGGCGACTACGATCTGGACAGCTCCAATCCAATACTCTCGAGACAGAACAGTGCCGACCAGATCGGGGTCGATGACGACTACACCGCTATTCGCCGACGCCTGTGGCTGCATACGGACAGAGACTACAAATTCGCCGTCCGCACTCTTGAATGGAAGAAAGCATTTCTCGAGGCCAATAATGTCCCGGACAGGCTTCCGGATTTAACCAGGGAAGAGCCTTCGGTGAAAATCAATGAGAAGCAGACTCTTTCAGCAGACGAGAAGGCGCTGGCAGAAGAGGTGGAGAAACTCTCGAAAGTCTTCGCATCTTATCCGGACCTGCAAAAATCCAAAGTGACCCTGGTGGTTCGCACCAACACCATCTGGCACGTTAACAGCGAAGGGGGAAGGATCAGAGACAGCGAGAAAAAATGCTTCCTGAAATTCTTCGGCACCGCCCAGGCTGAGGACGGCATGCCCATCAACGACTACCAGGTGCTCTCGGCGAAAGCGCCCGGGGATCTTCCTCCCCTTGCCGAAAAGCTCGAGATAGCCAGCAAATTCGCTCAAGAGATAAGCGATATCAGCAAAGCAAAAAAGGCCGAAGACTATTGCGGGCCTGTCCTTTTCAAAGGACAGGGGGCAGCCGAGTTTTTCGGACAGATCCTCGCCCCCAATCTGGGCTTCGCCGAAGATTATGTCGGAGACGAGAGCTTCCGCAATCCCTTGAAGAATACTCTTGGCAGAAAACTCCTGCCAGAGCATATGAGCGTTGTCGATAATCCCGGTCTCGAGAGCTTCGCCGGACAAACCATAGTCGGCGGCTATCGCTTCGACGACGAGGGAATGCCCGGTCAGAAGATCACCCTGATCGAGAGCGGTCGCTTGAAAGATTTCTGCCGCAGCCGCATACC
>JAGQHH010000763.1 GCA_020431945.1 Cyanobacteria bacterium HKST-UBA02
CATCTGGCTGACCGGCCAGTAATCCCGTGAAAGCAGGACAGGACCGGAGCGAACAACGGCACCATCATCAGCAGCCAGGTTGACGGCCCACCCCGGAGCGATCTCGACGTTAGCCAGACCGCGCACCCCGTGGGCGCCGAAGAGAGTACGTGGAGCCTTGGTGCCCCAGACCAGAGAAGTGAGGACCCGGGAGCCCGACTCGATCACTTTGTCCGGCCAGACCCTGACATCAGGCGAGATCAGAGCTTCCTGACCGACTGCGGTATTGGAGCCGATAATGCCTCCTTCGAGGATCTCGGCGCTGTCATGGACCGTGGCATTGTTGCAGATCACGCAGGCTCTGAGCTGAGCGCCATTACCCACATAGGTATTGGACCAGATCACCGGCTGCTTGACGCTGACTTTTTCCTGGATGACGACATTGTCGCCGATAGTGGAAAAAGGTCCGATTTCGGTCTCCGGTCCGATCCGGCAGTTGGAGCCGATCATCACCGGACCTTCTACCCGGGCTTTCGGATCCACCTGGGTTCCGAGCCCGATCCAGACTCCTTTTTCGGTTTGAGGGAGATAATCGATATCGACGTCCACCTCGCCGGCAAGCAGGTCTTTATGAGCCTGGCGGTACATCTGCAGGTTGCCGATATCGCACCAGTAGCCGTCCGAGACATAGCCGTACATGGGCTCGTTGGCGAGCTGGAGCATGGGGAAGAGGTCGTTGCTGAAATCCTGCTCCTGACCCATGAGGATATAGTTGAGCACCTCGGGCTCCAGGATATAAGTGCCGGTATTGGCTGTATCCGAGAAAATCTCGCTGGCTCCGGGCTTCTCGAGAAAGCGCTGGATACGCCCTTCGCCGTCGGTGATCACCACCCCGTATTCGAATGGATTGGCAACCCGTTTGAGAACCAGAGTGGCCTTGGATTTCTTCTGGCGGTGGAAAGCGAGAGCCGCCGACAGATCCATGTCGGTGAGGGTATCGCCCGAGATCACCAGGAATGTGGAATCGAGCCTGTCCTGGATGGCTTTGACACAGCCGGCGGTGCCCAGGGGCTTGCCTTCCTCGGTGGAATAGTCGATCTTGACACCAAATTCGCTACCATCCTGGAAATAATCCTTGATGGCATCGGGCAGGTAGTGGAGCGTGAAGACGATATCATCGAAACCGTGCTTCTTGAGCAGGTTGACTATATGGTAAGCCATGGGCTTGTTGGCCACCGGAACCATGGGCTTCGGGAGGTTGCAGGTGAGCGGTCTCAGTCTCGTTCCGGAGCCGCCAGCCATGATCACCGCTTTCATATTCTTCTCCTCTGCTCTGTTCTACCGGGTGCGCCCGGACCTGGCTGCCTCTTTCACCCCACCCTTGGCTCTGGCCTCGGTAATCACCTGCAAATAGACGTCTCGCGTCTTGGCCGCGATGGACTTCCAATTGTAGACGCTTTGAACCTTGGCGAAAGCATTTTTGGCAAGCCTGTCGGCAACTTCTTGATCTCTCAGAACAAGGAGAAGCCCCCAGGCGAGACTCTGAGCATTGCCGGCATAAGT
>JAGQHH010000764.1 GCA_020431945.1 Cyanobacteria bacterium HKST-UBA02
TCTTGAGCTGGAAAAGCACCGTGCCTATTCCGTTGAGGCTCTGGGTGCGGTCCGGTTTCAGATTGAGAGCCTTCTCGAAGGCATCGAGAGCCTTGTCCCAGTTGTTCTGAGCTGCATAAAGCATGCCCAGGTTGCTGAAAGCCTGCTCCAGGCGGTCGTCTTCTTGAATGGCTTCGCGATAGGCTTCGATGGCCTTGTTGAGATGACCTTTCTTGTGCAGGTCCACACCCCGGTTGTACGCTTCCACCGCTTTCTTCTCGAGAGGGCGCTTCGGGTCCTTGGGCGGGGCTTTGGCCGCTTCGTCGGTCTTTTCGCTGCCTTTCTCGGCTGTCTTGTCTTCTTCCGTCTCTGTGCCTTTCTCGGCTGCTTCTTCCTTGGCGGCGCTTTCGGCTTCGAAGTCGGACAGCTCTTTCTCGGCGGTTTTCACATCCACTTCGGCGGGCTGATTGCTCTTAGCTTCGCTTTCATCGCTTTCGGCTTCCGCTTCTTCTTTCGTTTCTTCTACTGAGTCTTTGCTTTTCAGATCTTCGCTCTGAGCATCGGTATTCTCTGCCTGAGCAGGCGCTGCCAGCGGCAGGGCGAAGGTATATAGAAGCGCCACGGCGCATATATACACTGGTAATTGCTTGAATAGCATGGTCGTATGAATCAAGTGTAGTCCGGACTCGATTGCTTGCCTGAGAACTAAGCGCCTATTATAGCCAGTTTTTCAGGATCGAGCCTGAATTGGATCGGGGCATTTCTTAAGATGGCTTCACCCGCCCAATCGGTGGAGAAGCCCCCTGAGCCCCAATTCATAACCACAGACACCGAATCCGAATATGACACCAGAAGCGATATCACTCAGCAGGGAGTGCTTGCGAAAGTCCTCTCTGGCGTGGATATTCGAGATATGCACTTCGACAAAGGGCAGACCGGAGAGACTGAGAGCGTCCCGCAGAGCCACCGAGCTGTGCCCGAAGCCGCCCGGATTGATGAGGATGCCCTGCGCGGACGCTCCTTTTGCTTCTTGAATCCTGTCTATGAGGGCGCCTTCGTGATTTGATTGAAAAAACTCGAGCTCAGCCCCCAGCTCCCGGGCCAGGCTGCCAAGATTGCTCTCGATCTGGCTCATGCTGGTGCTCCCGTAGATTTCGGGCTCCCGGGCGCCAAGCATGTTGAGATTGGGACCGTTGATTACAAGAATCTTCAAATCTGGCTCTCGACTTCTTCCATCTCCAGGGCTTCCAGAGCGCACTGGGCTTCGAGAAGGAAGGGATCGTTACGAGCCAGGAGTCGTTCTGCCTTGACAAGCCCGATGAACTGGGCGAGAACATCCCGTACCGGGCTCTGAACGCCGCCGTAGTCCACGGTATAGGGGACCAGGAACATGGAAGCGGCAAGGAGCATCCTGGCTTCCACCGAGCGCAGCTCGCCGCTCTGGAGAATCCGGTCCAGAAGAGTCGGATCGGCTTTGTTGTCGAAAATCAGTTGTTTGCAGAACTCGAGCACCGGCTCGAGAATACTGTGGGAGCGTTCTTCAGGCAGTGAAGCAGCAGCTCTGATCAGATTCAGCTTGTTGCCGGCATCCCCCAGGGATTCGGCGCTGTCCACCAGGTTGCGAACCTGGTTTGCCTTGGTATTGAACTGACGGCGAAGCTCGGTGGGAGCCACTGACGAAACAGGCACCTTGGCAGCGTCCAGACGTTTGTCGTAGAAGTCCTGGACATGCTGACGCTTTAGCTCGACACCGAAAGGCATCAACTCCATGAAGATGGACTCGAGCCCTTCCAGCTGCGACTGAAGGTACATCAATTCGTCTTGTGTGACCACGTCGGATCCTCTCCTCTCGGCCTTCGTTTTCCCAAACAATGATTTTATACTGCCAGGCTCAACCGGTCACACCTTTTCAGCCTTTTCCACCTGTAATCTAACAGAGATAGCAACATCTTCCACGCTCGAAATGGATGTATCCACCGTGATTGCGGCTTTCTCATAGAAGTCGAGACGTTGCGCCAGGAGCTCCCGGATACGATTCAAAGAGCTATCTTTTTCACGGACGCTCGGGGCGGATCTCTGCAAAAGCGGCCTGGCAGTGTCCCCGGCCAGCCTGGAGGCGAGGGTTTCCGGGGGGCAGCTCAGATGGACCGTGAGCCCGATCCGGGCGAGGATGTCGAGATTCCCCGCCTGACAGGGCAGACCGCCACCGGTGGCGAGGATGAGACCGCCCTGCCTCTTTGCA
>JAGQHH010000765.1 GCA_020431945.1 Cyanobacteria bacterium HKST-UBA02
AGAGAGCGAATCTTCGCTTATGAAGAACAGTTCGTTCCGTATTTCGATGTGATTCTCGGCAATCCTCCCTGGGAGATCGCCAAGCCGAATTCCCGGGAGTTTTTCGGACGTTATGAAAGAGCCTACTGGTCATACGAAAAACAAAAGGCTATCCGCCAGCAATCGAGTCTTTCCCGGGAGCATCCGGGACTGTGGAGCAAATGGTCCCGGCTCCAGAGCCGCTATCAGAGTCTCAGGCGATTCGTTCGGGCTGCTTTCCGGAAGCAGGGAAGAGGCGATCTGAATCTCTACAAGCTCTTCGTCGAGCGCTCTCTGGGGCTTCTCCGTCCGGACGGCGGCGTCCTCTCCATGATCGTTCCTGCCGGGATCTATTGCGATAGCGGCAGCCGGGAATTGCGCCGCTACCTGATCGAGCGTTGCAATCTCACCGACATCGTCGGGTTCGAGAATACCGACAATGCCTTCCCCATTCACCGATCGTTCAAGTATTGCTACTTCGTGGCCTGCAAGGGTAGTGCTACTGGTGGTGTCAGGACCTCTTTCCTCAATAGCGCTTTCGCGCCATCATCCGAGCCGGGCGTTTCCCTGAATGCCGGGCGGATAGCAGCGATGAGCCCCGACTATTTCATTTTTCCGGAGGTGGAAGGCGAGAATGCCCTGGCGATTCTCGAGCGTCTCTATGAATCGGGAAGACTTCTCGACGGCTATGAGAGTTTCGATTGCAGGCTGGCTTACCGCCGGGAGCTTGATATGACCATGGACTCCGGGCTCTTCTCGGCTCGCGATGAGCTGGAGGGCAGGGGCTACCGGGCCGATATCTTCGGCAACTGGCTCTCCGGAAAATGGCAGTCCGGAGCGCTATCTGACACCATCGCTTCTGCCGACGGGAAGTACAGTATCGCTTTCGCTGATATAGAAGACGTCTATGTGCCGGTTTATGAAGGGCGGATGATCGGCTCATATAACTGCTCCGCCAAGCACTGGCTCTCGGGGCACGGACGCAAAGCCGTATGGCGTGACGGCCGGCCCGGCGACAATGATATCGCGGGGCCGCGTTATCTGGTGCCGGCGGCGGTGCTCGACAGAGCTGTGCCCGGTCTCAAGACGGGCTTCCTTGCCGTGGGGAGCGATACCAATGCCCGCTCCATGATCGCTTCCTGCCTCAATCAGGTCGTCTGCGGCAACTCGGTGCCGGTCTTCTATCTCACCGGCGGTGGCGGCGGGTCCGTGTCGAAAACGGCATTACAGCTGGTGCTTACCGGAGTGTTCAACAGCTTCGTTTTCGACTTTATAGTCCGGCGCAGACTGGCTGGATGTAATCTCAATTATTTCGTCCTCGCCGAGTGTCCCCTGCCGGCACTCGAGAAGGCACCGATAGAGTTGCTCGGGCTGGTAGCCCGCATGGTGGCGAGCCTTTCGATGCCTTCGAGCCGTCTTGCCGCTTCCGCCCCGGAGCTTTCGCCCTTGATTCCGGACCCGGTGCGGAGAAGGCTCCTCATGGCTTTCGTCGATACGGCGGTGGCCGGCTTCTATGGACTCGCGCCCGGTGATCTCCGGACCATTCTCTCGGGCTGTCTCGGACGACCGGAAAGAGGACGGCGGAGCTTCACCCTCGGTGGCAGGGGTTTCGATGACTCACCGCTGGTGGTGACAGAACGCGAGCTCGAGAGACTGCCCGGTCTTCCGCCTGCCGAGATCGCCCTGGTCATGGCAGGCATTGTCGAGGGCAGTGTGGACACCAGCCGGAGCCTGCCGGTGAATCCGAAAGGCTTTCACCGGGTGGACCGGCTTGTCGATCCGGCTTTTTCGCATCCCGCTCAGACCATAGTCACGGCGCACCTGGCAGAAAGCCTCGGACCGGACGCCTTTCTTCAATACGGGCAGGGACTGCTGCCGGACAGTGACGGCGATTCCGGGGCTGTCGGAAAGGCAGCGCTTCTCGAGAGAATTCTCAAATTGAGGACAGACAGTTGAAAGCACTTCATCCAGACCTGGTCGAGCAATACGGGCGCTACCGCGCCATGGCGGTGATTATCGCCTTATCCGGTACTCTGCCTCTGATCACCCTGATCGTTCTCTATCTGACGGGCCCTGGATTCGGCTATCTCGAGTCGAAAATGAATGTGGTGATCTTCGCTTTC
>JAGQHH010000766.1 GCA_020431945.1 Cyanobacteria bacterium HKST-UBA02
AGCCCTGATAAGAAATAGACTGTTCGAATTTGTAAGCAAGAACTCCATCGAATCTGATATACAGAAGGGCTTCTGGTCCAATATCTCAGGCTCTGTCGAACACCTGGAAACCTTGACAAACATAATGCGACATTCAAAACGTAAGCAGAGACAGTTAGTTGTGACTTTACTCGACCTAAAGAATGCATTTGGTGAAGTTCATCACAATCTCCTTCCTTCAGTTCTTCGCTCCCATCATGTACCTGATGCCTGCATAGAATTAATCAGTGAACTTTACAAAGACTTCACTGTATCCATTGCCTCCAATGACTTCGTTACCATGCCTATTCCAGTCGAGAGAGGTGTACTGCAAGGCGATAGTCTATCACCCTTACTATTTAATCTATGCGTCAACACAATTATAAATACGATCAAGGACGAAAAGCTGGGTTGTATGGGATACGTCTATGACGGTTGCCTTCGGCCACGTAACTGGATGCAGTTCGCAGACCATACAGCAATAATAACTGCCTCAGAGGAGGACAACCAGCTTCTCTGCAATGCTGTCCGAAAATGGGCTTCATGGGCTGACCTCATTGTACGAGTTGATAAATGCAGCACATTTGGCATTAAAAAGTCAGCCACAGCATCGATGCAGTACAAACCTTGTCTTCGCCTCGGTCACGAACGGATACCTGCAGTTGAAGCTGGATGCTCGCTCAAGTACTTGGGCAAGCTCTTTAGCTTTGAGATGGATTGCGCTGACATCAAAACATCTTTGAAAGAAACAGTACTGCAATATATATTAAAGATAGACAAACTGCCCCTGCATCCTATTTACAAGCTGAAGCTTGTCCAGATATATGTGTTCTCGAAGATTCGTTGGCAGTTCACTATATATGATCTCTCGGAATCATGGGTCAAAGCAGCTATCGACGACGAAATCCTGTCGAAGTTCATGCGAAAGTGGCTCCACCTTCCTGTGTCTGCACAAAGTGTATACTTCGGCACCAAGGTAAGTGTCCGACGCATTCTTCGCTGCTCTAAAAGTCCAGAAGTCAGACGTCTTTACGAAATCACCGAAAACCGATATGTTATTGCAGACTCCATTGTCAACAAAGCTACTGTCAACCCCGTTGCCGATGCTCATCAGGCCAAACAAAAGTGCGACGCGCTAGTATCACTGCACGACAAGTCAGCTGTGTGGAATAAATTCATCAAACTAGAAGAACAAAATTCAATCATCAGCTTTATTCTCAGCGTATGCAGACCAGGTGATATAAAACGGTGGCAAAGTGTGGTGTCCAAGCTCCCAACGAACATCTACCGTTTTGTTAGACGCGGACTTGTCTTGAGTCTTTCAAATGCCTCCAACCGGCGCCGATGGCGTTCTGGTGAATCTGGTGAGTGTGGTTTGTGCAAGAAGCTCCAAACTCAACTCTATGCGCTGAACTACTGCGTGCCTGCACTTGATCGATTTACCTGGAGGCATGACTCGATCCTTGCCACCATTACCCAGTATCTTCTTCCGCAACTCTCAAGTGGCGACAAGCTCTTCGTAGACTCCATTGACCAGAAATTCCCCAATCCAGCTACGTTATTTCAAAATTTCAAGCCAGACATCGTAATCCAGCGTGCTATCGAAACGATTGCAATTGAACTCACCTGTCCCTATGAGACCAATCTGCTGAAATCGAGAGAGTTCAAGCAGAACCGATACCGATCACTTGCTAGCAATCTTGTAAACCCAGTGAAAAGCTTCCGGCTCGTGCTCCTAGAAGTTTCCCCTCTCGGATTCATTTCCACCAGGGATCCGGATTTTACCCAACTCTTTGACATGATGAACTGTAACACCGAAAGGCTCTTGAGGAAATGCACAGAAGTAGGGATTCGATGCTCGTACTACATCTACTGTTGCCGGGACAAGTGTTGGAGCGCTCCAGACCTCCTTAGATTCGTTTAGATACCTGGTC
>JAGQHH010000767.1 GCA_020431945.1 Cyanobacteria bacterium HKST-UBA02
TACGAAGGCTAAAATCGACATCCGGGTCCGGCCCATCGAGAAAGCAGACAGACCCTGGCTCAAATCCAGAGTCCAGGAGATCTGGAGCGGGCGTTTCGTGGTCAGCCGCGGTGTCGCCTACGAGCCCGCGGACCTTCCCGGATTCCTTGCCGTTAGCGACGAGGAAAAAGAGCCGGTGGGGGTAGCCACCTATTACATCAAAGATGCCGAGTGCGAGCTCATCACCCTTGACGCCCTCAAGCAATGGCACGGGGTCGGCACGGCACTCATCGAGGCGGTGGAGGAAGAAGCCCGCAATCAAGCTTGCGGGCGCATGTGGATGATCACTACAAATGACAACATTGACGGGCTGCGGTTCTACCAGCGCCGCGGCTATGTCATCTGTGCCGCCCATCCCGGCGCCATCGAGCAGAGCCGTAAGCTCAAGCCTTCCATCCCGGTGGTGGGTAATTACGGAATCGAAATCCGCGACGAGATCGAGCTCGAGAAAAATCTCTACTGCTGGATAGGCTTCTAGAATCTAGAACTTAGATTCCGGCAATAAGAGGTCGTCCAGGTCGGTTCGGGAGCGAATTCCGAACATACCGCGCAGGGCTATGTCGCAATCTTTTCGTGCTTTATGGAACGCGTCCACGCCCTCTTGCGTGATTCCGTCGCCGGTGCTCAATTCGATCCTTTGCAGCCTTTTCATACCGGCAATGGCCATCAGACCCTTGTCGCTTATCGAAGTGTGATTGATATCCAGGTCTATAAGATGGTCCATTCTCGTGAGCAGACCGATACAGCCGTCGTCCACCGGATTGTACGCCAGGGACAGAACATTCAGATGTTTCATGGGAATGAGCTTCGCCACCTGCTGATTGACCAGTTTGCAGTCATGGAGGCGGACTGTTCTCAATCGATCATGGGCGGCTATCGCTTCCAGTGCGCCGTCGGGAAGGGCCATATGCATGAAGCCAAGAAAGCGCAAACCGTCGATGGACAGGAGCATCTTGATGCCTTTCAGGCTGAGCTTGCGGCCATCATCGATCCGCAGACCGACGATTCTGGTCTTGCTGAGCTCTTCGGCTCCCCGGTCATCGAAGAGTGGCGCCCGGATGGTTACCATTACCAGGTCTCGTCCAGCCAGGGCTGAAAGACCGCTGCCGCAAAGGGTATTAGATTTGAGGTCGAGATTTCTTGGTACACGAAAGAGGTCAGGATTCGCCAGGAAGGACAGATCGGCATCATCGACACCCATTCCGGTGATCGCGGAGCGCTCCACAGTCCACTTGTTTTCGACATGCTGTCCCGCCTCCGGGGCGATGAGGCTTTCTACCGACTGCAACTGGTCATCGAGGACGGCGTGCTCATCAGGACCGATTTCCTGAATAAGGTCTTTTCCGGCAGACCGGGGAGCGCTCTTCTTTGTCGCCGACGGAATCAGATAGATGGCCGCAGCACCGGCCAGAACAGCTAACGAAAGAGCGAAGCCGACAACAAGAGCCGGTTTCTTTCGCGAT
>JAGQHH010000768.1 GCA_020431945.1 Cyanobacteria bacterium HKST-UBA02
CTTCGTCCAGACAATGGCTGCCTGACACATGGGACAGGACTCCCCGGTGGTGTAGAGACACATATTATGCCAGGGGAAATCGGTGCCCTCGGGGCAGTTGAATATGGCGGTCATCTCGCCGTGCCAGGTCGGATTCTTGTCTTTGCGGACCCGGCCTCGGGAGACGACCTCCTTTGTTCCGGCGTCGACTATGACGGCGCCGAAAGGACAGTCGGGGACTTTGTCAGCTTCTTTAATCGCAAGGCTCATAAAACGCTCGTGATCCAGATTTTCGAAGGCGGAGGGCAGCTTGACCGCCTCCCTCCTGTGATTGCCGTCGCTTCCCGCCGGGGCTCCCGGCATGGCAATTCCAGAAAGCACGCCGGTAGTACAACCAAGCAGACCGGCGGCGCCAGTCCCCAGCAGAAGAGCTCTTCGATTCAGTTTTTCGGGCATGTTTCAGGGTTCCAAATAGGCGGGTAAGTTTGTTATGAACCTGGCATCGACTCGATATTCAGCTCAGTTCCACGACTGAATTTTCAGGATCCCCCGTTCAGGTGTGAAAGGTGGATTTCTAAGAGACTATAATCGAGATGGTCGAGCCCCTGTTAAAAATCCCGAGCAACTGGAAAATTTGACCATGCGAGTTCTCATACCGGTCGATGAATTGCCCTACGCCTACGCAGCCCTCTGCTCCGCCATCAGGAGAAACTGGCCGCCGGGCACGGTGTTCACCCTGGCCCGGGTGCTCGAGAGCCGCTATGAGCATACCGATCCGCACAACACGGAAGATATCAGACACATTGAAACCCTCAAAGCGGAAGCTGAGAGCCTCAAGCAAAAATCGCAGCAGTGGGTTGAAAAACTGGCCGGCGCTCTCGATGTCGAGAACTGCGAAATCAACTCAGTGGTGCTCGAAGGCGAAATCGATGAGCAGCTTGCTGCCCTTGCCAATCAGCTGGACATCGACTACATGCTGATAGGCTCGCACCAGCGGCCGGCCACCGAACGAGCGTGGCTGGGCAGCGTCGCTTCGAGCGTCACCGATTCAGTCAATTGCTCGGTGGAGATAGTGCGTCCCCCGCTGCTACACAACATGCTTCAGGACGAACACTTCAGCACCGAGCTGATCGATGACATCGAGTTTCAGCCTCATAAGATAGTCATTGCCACAGACTTCTCGGAGAACTCAATCGCCGCTATCAAGTGGCTGAAAGGTATAGAGTTCACCGTCGAACCCGAGATCTCAGTGATCACCGTGCTCCCGCCGGTGGCGCGCAAGAAATCGTCCCTGCCCCTTGGTCAGGGAGCCTCCGGCGGAAGACCGCCGACTCTGGAGAGAGACCGCCTGGTGACTGCCCTCACGGACATGGCGCAGATTTTGACCGAATCCATAGGCGCCACCATTACCGGTACCGAGATCCATATGGGCGATGATCCCACTTCCGGAATTCTGACCTATGCCACCAGACGCAATGCTGATCTCATCGTACTCGGCGCCCATGGAGAAGCGCGGGTTCCGCACGAGCCCATTGGGTCGAGCACCCGCTCGGTGATCGACGGCGCATCTTGCTCGGTGATTGCTATAAACGCTCGGAAGTCCGGGCTGGTGTCCTTCGGGTGGCGATAGCCAGCCTGCTGTTCCGTTTAGAGACGGTCCGCAAGGGGCATGTGAATACTGCGTATTCTTAGTAAAACGGTCTAGCTACCATGTCCGATCAGGGACCACCAGGAGGCGGAAACGCCGGACAGGCGAGAATCCCCAGGATTCCGCAGGACCGCTACGCCCTTCTGGGTCTTCTGGGCTCCGGCGGCATGGGC
>JAGQHH010000769.1 GCA_020431945.1 Cyanobacteria bacterium HKST-UBA02
TCGACAGGCGCTCACCAATGTTCTCGCGGGTGAGTAGCACTCCACGCTGCTCGATTACCAACACGTCCTTATCTACCAGGCGGTGCGCAAGAGGAATATCCTGCGTGATCGCGAGATCGCCGGCCTCAGCTTGCTCGGCAATATAATCGTCGGCGCGATCCGGTCCGCCCTCGACCCTTACTGCACTGATAAACGGCGACTCCGACACGCGAAGTTCGGAATTAGTGACGAATATGGCATCTATCTGACGCTTATGAGCGGCTCTGGAAATGATTTCTCTCAGCGCTACGGGGCAGGCGTCTGCATCAACCCAGATTTTCATGAGGCTCCCTGTCTTCGGACCACAAATTCCTTCAATAATACTATGTCGGAATCAGAGCGACGACCAGGCGATGTACCTGGCGTAGCGCTGGAGCGCAGGAACGGTGATGCGGACCAAGCCGTCACCGAGATTGCGCACGCCTTCCCTTTCTTCTCCGACATCCGGCAGTGAAAAGAACATGAACGGTCCCGGTTGGCTACCCGGATATTGAGCCAGATATCTAGCCTTCCTCCTTGCCATATTCTTCTCGACCTTGTCACCAAGCGGATTGCGCAGAGTTACCGATTGACTGCCTGGATCAAACGACAGAATGGCGTATGCATGATTTGGAACAATCACCTGTGGAAGTCCTCCGGTTTCCTGAGGACTCTTGGTCGCTATGATAATCGGCACATGTCTCTCGACGCACCCGGATATGATCTTCTCAAGCTCTCCTGTGCTTATGCTCTCGGGCCGAAGGAACTGTGACTGATGACCGGTCAGGATCGACAGACCGGTCTTGATCTTGGGGCTGCCGCGTGCCGGACTGTCTGCCTCGTCATTATCAGGGAACTCCTGGTGCTCGGCTACCTCTATCACGTTCGCCCATGGTGCCGGGTTCAGGAGCCTCCTTCCCATCAGCTCCGAGCTGGATACACTGATTCTCTTGCTGCTGTCGCCTCGAAAGGTGACACCATAAGTCGTATCAGGATTTCGCACAATCATGTCTGATATCATCGACTGCCCCTGAGGTATTGCTGCCACCGCCATCAGTGCAGCCTGGAACCAGCAGTTAGGAGTTTTGCCCTGCAAAACGCCCTTCGGTCCCCAATGCTCTATGACGCTAGCCGGAAATGGATGGATCAGCCCGGACTGCACAACCATAGGACGGAACTGCGGTGTCTCCCTCTCTATCTTTGCCTGGTAAACTCTGCCTGCCCGCTCCACAGTCAGTACCAGCTCGGTATCGGTCAGAGTCGCTTTGAGAATGCGGTCGCCATCGAGGACTCCACGTTGTGCAGCAAGGGAGCCGAGCTCGACCTTAACGACTCTAGCAGGAAGATCGGTCTTGCCTTCCCTCCTCAGAACGAGACCGTAAGACCTGCCGGAAGACAACTCGGAGTCCAGACTATCGGCTCGCAAGTGCCCCTCGAGCGGGGATGCCTTTCGGTCAGGAGCGCTCATATCCAGCTGGGGCTTCTCGAGCCCGCCTGGCAACGCTCCAGCCATTACCGGCTGAGCCAAGCACAAGCCAGGAAAGATCGATCCAGAAAGGACAAAACCAGCGAGCGTTGCCAAAACAGGGAGTTTGCCCATATCCGTCCCCCTCGTTTGCAGCCGGAGCCCGGATCTACCGGGCCAAATAGCCACCAGTCCCATTATGCGCTCGAATTGTGAGGAAGTTGTGAGGGTGCGACGTGAAAGCTAG
>JAGQHH010000770.1 GCA_020431945.1 Cyanobacteria bacterium HKST-UBA02
GGTGGTGGCGGCGGCGGTGGTGGAGGCCCTGGACAAGATCAAGCTCTCTTATCCGGATGTGGACAAAGCAAAATTGAAAGAAATAAGCTCGGCCCGAGCCACTCTCGAGAAGAGCCCGGGATAGCATATAAGTGATCAGCCTGGAGCGTATCGAAACCGCCGGTATAACGCTTCATTGCGCCACCGCCGGAGACAGGAAAGGGATTCCGGTCATTCTACTGCACGGTTTCCCCGAGGCGTGGTTCTGCTGGGAAAAGCAGATCGAGGCACTTTCTGCGGCAGGATGCTTCGTGGTGGCACCGGATCAAAGAGGCTACAATCTCAGTGACAAGCCAGCCGGTATCGACAGTTATGTGATGGCGACTCTGGTGCAGGATGTCCTCGATCTTGCCGATAGCCTCGGTATGAGTAAGTTCAATCTTGCCGGTCATGACTGGGGAGCGGCGGTGGCATGGTGCACTGCCATGCGATATCCTGAGCGCATAGAGAAGCTGGCAATTCTCAATGTCCCCCATCCCGGAGTGATGAAAAGGCTTATTAAAAAGAGCCCGGCACAGCTCCTGCGAAGCTCCTATATGTTTTTCTTCTGTTTGCCGAAACTGCCGGAGTTGGTCTTGAGTCGCAACGGGTTCAAAGCTTTCTCGAGTAAACAGCCTGCCGACCTGACCGAGAGCGAGAAAGCAAGATACATAGAAGCCTGGTCACAGCCCGGAGCCCTCACCTGCATGCTCAACTGGTACCGGGCCGCCCTTCTTCGCAAACAGCGTTTCGCGGGCAGTGAGAGGATCACGGTACCGACAATGATCCTCTGGGGAAAACAAGATCCCTATCTCTCTTTCGAGCTCGTGGCCCCCAGCGCCGCCATGTGTGACCGGGTAGAGACCGTAATTTTCGAGGAGGCTTCGCACTGGGTCTGTCACGACGAAGCAGACGCAGTGAGCACGAACCTCATCAAGCATTTTATGGGATAATTCTCCTTCCTTATCGAGAGCCTTACCAAGCCTATGAAACCCGGGAAACTTGAATTAGTTGCCGCCCTGGCCTGTCTGTTGCTGAACGCGCCCCCCGGCGTGGCAGTAGAAGAGAAGCTTGAGAAAAGCGCCCCCATGCCCTGGTGGAAAACAGCGGTGATTTACGAGATCTATCCGCGCAGCTTCAAGGACTCGGACAAGAACGGCACCGGCGATCTCCGGGGAATTATCGAGAAGCTCGATTATCTGCAAGAGCTCGGCATCGACGCTATCTGGCTCACCCCGTGCTATCCCTCTCCCCAAGTGGATTTCGGTTATGACATCTCCGATTACTGCGCCATCGATCCTCTCTATGGCAGTCTCGCCGATTATGACTCTCTGGTGAAAGAGGCTCGCAAGCGAGGTATCCGCATAATCATGGATCTGGTGCTCAATCATACTTCGGACAAACATCGCTGGTTCGAGGAGTCACGGTCATCGAAAGAAAACCCGAAAAGAGACTGGTATATCTGGAAGCCCTTGAAAGAGGACGGCTCGCCCCCGAACAACTGGGTGGCTCTATTCGGAGGCTCGGCCTGGACGAAAGACGAAAAGACCGGTGAGAGCTATTATCATTTCTTCTATCCGGAGCAGCCGGATCTCAACTGGCGC
>JAGQHH010000771.1 GCA_020431945.1 Cyanobacteria bacterium HKST-UBA02
ACCCAGAAGGCGGCTGAGAACATCCAGCGGAACGGAGAAGCCGGTTTGCATCAGGTCGATGATGATACCATCGAGAAGGTTACCTTGCTCCACCAGCCTGTCCAGGCTGCCGTATACCGTCTCATTGTAAGGAAGAGTGAGAAACTGGGGCTCTCTTTTCATAGGACGATTCTCTCAGATGTTTGTCAGGCCAGGTTCCACATTGAAGTGTCGAGCCTGGAAACCTGGTCGATCCTTCGCTTGTACTGCTCCTGGAGAACACGGGTCATTCGCTCCGCCGCTCCCTTGAAGCTCTGATCCCCTCTCAAGTCTTCGTGGGTTACTTTCTCGAAAACTGGCTGTCCTATTCCGATCTTCAACTCTCCTTTTCCCTCGTTCGAGTATTGCTTCGGCATTCGATAGCCGTCGCTGGAGCCCCGTCCGATCAAAGACCTTCCCTGGGGGCGGTTTCGTCTGTCATCGCCTTTCAGTTGCGGGGCCTGGCTGCGAACCTGCCTGAGAAGTGCATCCCATCGCCAGAATTGTTGAGGCGGCATTCTGGTCATACAAGAGAGGATTCCATAAAGCACCAGGCTCGAAAAATTGTCGAGATAGTTGCCGAAGTTGTTCAGATTGCGAGCCTGGTGCTGATAGAGTTTCGTACCGAGCTCGCAACTCTGCAGGCTTGCCAGGGCGGGTACATACATACAATCGTAATCCACGAGTTTGAGGTTGCCTTCCGAATCTACCAGTATATTGCCTGGTTCCAGGTCTCCATGAGCGATTCCGTCGTCAGCCAGGGCTTTGATCATGCGTACGAACTTCGGTAGAAGCTCTTCGATTGCCCCTTTGTTTCCGAGTTGAAGCTGACGATTGACATATTCCTCGATAGTCTCCCCGTGTACCCAGAGCATTTTGAGGATCGGGAACCAGTTGCCTTCTACGAATACCCCTCGATGCTGGTAGACGAAGGGTACGAAGTAGCGACCGGAGTGGGTTTTCTTATGGCGGTGGATGGCCAGATAGCGAGTGTGTCTGTCCGGCATATCTTTGAGGAAGAATTTGACGGCATAGTGACGCGCACCACCTTCGCCAATCATATGCAGGACCATATTGCTCGACCCCACGATGACCGTTTTCTTCACCGTCAGTCTTTCTCTGGTGGTGGCATCCGCCTCGACGTATGAGGTTGTCTTGCCTTCTGTCGGAACAGGTACGGAGTTGCGGAGCTTCTCATCGGAGAACGACTTGGGTGGGCGCAGGGCTGCCCAGAAATACTGCTCTATGGTTGGCCATCGTTCCGGATAAATCGGCGCAGGTTTGGCAGCAGGGCTGCTCAGAGCAATCTCTGCGGTGTCGTTTTTTGGAAAGGGAGGTACTTGTTCAAGGGGTGACTCGAGAATTCGCTGGAGCTGCGGAAATCTCTCCTTTATCTCCGGAACCGCATGATTAGCCAGCTCGGCCAGGAGTCTGGAGGAAGACGGATTATTGAAGTCAGACTTGCGAAAGAGCAGGCAGTCTTCGCCCCCTTCGAAGCGTTGCCAGAGAGACGGGTCTAGCTTGAGAAAGAGAAGCGAGAAGTAGATAATCCAGGCGGAGAAATTGTCTGTGTCTGGTCCGAAGTCCCGCTCGGAGCGATCCCGGTGCTGGTAGTTCGCGTGTCCGAGCTCGGCACTGGGCTCGCCGGCCATCGCTGGAACGAACATGCCATCGTAGTCAACCAGTCTCATACTGTCGTTCTTGACCAGGATGTTTCCATGCTGCAGGTCGCAGTGCGCTATTCTTCTGTCTTTCAGGTCGAGCATCAGGTTCTCGAACTGGCTGATAACTCGACTAATCTGGGCCTTGTTAGTCCAATTCTTGCGAACGAAATGATCGAGTCCCAGGCCGTCCACCCAGTCCATCTTCACGATAGGAAACCAGTCGCTTTCCACCCTGATTCCCTGTTGCTGATACTCGAAATAGACCATGTGCTCTACTCTGGAAGTCGATGTGAAATCAC
>JAGQHH010000772.1 GCA_020431945.1 Cyanobacteria bacterium HKST-UBA02
CCATAATTTTGTTGGCACGGAAAACCTACTGGCAGCACTCGCACGCTATCCCGTCGGAATTGTGCCGCAGGTTTTTGCTGACCTCGGTTTGACATACGAAGCCGTGCACGCTGAGTTGACGGCAATTCTCGGTGTCGGCAAGGGCTTTGTTGCAGTAGAAATTCCGTTCACACCACGGGCGAAGCGAGTACTCGAGCTAACCTTGGATGAAGCACGCAAGCTGAAGCATAACTATATCGGGCCAGAACATATCTTGCTCGGGCTTTTGCGCGAAGAAGACGGAATTCACCAGCGAATACTCGAGAAACTCGGAGTAGATCCCGAGTCAATCCGAACACTCGTACTTCAACGACTGAAGAGTGGGTAGGCAGACTAGCGGCTCGACAGGAGAACAGCCCTGGTGGCGATGTGGTCCAGCAAAGTACCTGATGAAAGAGACTGGTGCGCCAGTGGCTTAGACCTGGACCACCTCTACGCACAAAAGAGATTTGAAGGAAAGACATGGGAAGAAGCCTTGCCGCTGTTCATAGCGAATCCATCGGCTGCTGCGGAGGATCTGATGTGCATGCCGGAGGTGCCATTTCAATACTACATGCGAGCCTGGGAATCAGTCCTGATTGTCGAGACGGAGCCCGATAAGTTTGAATGGACCACTGCGGCCAGCGAGTTCTTGAATCTTGTAGAGAGTAAGATCCAGGATCGCCCGGCCGACATTCTTCCTATCATGGACAGCGTCTTCCTGATAGCGGAATACGTGGCAAACCACCAGGAGCCCTACGATGTAGAACCCACAGTCTTCGGCACCTGGCAGAAACAGCTAGAACGAATCCGAGTCCGGTACAACGAAATCTAATTCCTCAGACGGACACAAAACATAGCGTTTGCTAACGACCCACCTCGTCGAACCACTGCATGAGCTGCTCGCGGGCCGGTCTTCCATGCGCCCGCATACTCAGCGACGGGTCAAAAATACGAATGTAGGGCAGAGAATTCAGTCCCTCTGCTTGAACGATCGGTGACTGCCAATCGACCCCATGCACATCCGGACGATTGACATTGACAGTACGAATCGCAAGGTCCCCTCTAGCCTGGGCCAGCAGGGGCAATTGCTGCTTGATGCTCATGCTCTGCTCGTCGTAGGGACTGTAGAGGAACACCACATTATATTTGCCCGGAACCAGGTAGTTGCCTATGTTAAAGCACTCTCCCGGCTGGTCTTCGTTGAGCTCCAGGTAGCCCATCGATAGAAGCTCGTTCTCCGGAATCTTGTCGACGGCAAGAGATCTGGTCTCCTCACGGGAAGAGCAACCGGCAAGAGCCATCACAGAGACCGATAGGAGCACTAGCAACGACAGCGCCAGAAAGGACGCCATCGGTCCGCCTGCTCTCTTGGTCGATCTTCGCAACACTTCCCTTCCTCTTGCACGGCATAACTCCGAACTGCATGGTATTGTATAGCGTCGTCAAGCGCTTATCCATAAACCCATGGGTTATTTGCGCATAAGAAAGGAACTTCTGTCCGGATGCGCGACGTCTAGTAAAGTTCAAGCCTTGCGGGACCGCGAGCGATTTTGCCAGTCGTGTTCGCTCAATGTCTATAACATCTCGGGCATGAGCAGAAGAGAAGCCGAAGAGTTCATCGAAAGCCGGGTCGGCGAAAGCGTATGTTTGAGGCCCTATCGGAGACCGGACGGAACTATTATCCTGGACAATTGCCCAAAGGCATTTTGAGTGGTCCGGCGAAGGTCGGATTACTGGCGAGAACGGTCACTGGCTCCATCGCAAGCGCGCTGGTGAATCAATTAACCTCAGCCAATCAATCTCATCATGATTTGTATTTCCGAAGATAAGTCGAGTGGACCGTTTCTAAACAGCCGCTCGAGTTGATCTTGGTCTCAGAAACATCAAGGATCGACAGATCCGGTGACGGTCCAACGCGAAAATTGCCGTCACTCTTTCGCCTTGTCCTTTTCTTGTCGATTCCATCCAACGTGAAAAACTCTACCTCATGCCCGCGCTGCTTCAAGATGGCGACCGTGCCGGATTTGGGATCCGTCCATTCAGTGCCGGTTAGATAGCCATTATCGAGGTCCCTATTGAAAGTGTAATCGCATCCTGGACCAATTGAGATCGAGTGAATGTGTAGCCTTCTTTCGATGGCTATTGAAAATGCATGTCCGTTTGCCTTGACTTTAAGCCTGTTCGGGCTGCGCGGATACGGAGAGTGCTTTAGAGTAAATGATCGGGTCTCTGCGTTCTTCAATACAATCTGATCTCCATCGTCAAGGACCAGCTCAACAGGCGCTCCGACGTTATTTGTTACGCTAACCTTACTGGTGCATGCTAAGGATGGTTCGAAGAGTCCCGAAAGAAATACGCATAGCACCAACAGAAAACTCGCTCTCATAGGTCAATTTCCATCCCCGCAACAACTTCAGAAAAATGATTTGCAACGCCGAATCGAGTTTTCTCGTCGCCGCCAATCATCATACCGACCGCCGCACCATACCTGTCGTAGGCCAGTGCGCCGGAGTCACCAGGTAGCATAAAGGGCTCGGCATTGACGCTCTCGACCAAGATAGCCCTCGAGTGCAGATATCTCTCTCCCGACGGATATAAGAGATTGCAAGGAAATGCAGTATCGACAACGTGACCGAACACCTGCTCGCCTGTCACTTTGCCAATCTTGCACAGAGTCAGTCCTTCCCTAGCTACACCTATCGCATCTATCTTGGTAGTCAATTCGTTAATCTTATGTCGCCGCCCTTGTTCGGGAGGGAGAATACTGGCAATCGCAGCATCGAGATTATTAGTCAATTGTGCGAATGCCACCTTTCCTATCGTGTTTTCGGGAATCAAACCGCCACTATCGGAGGGTCCCGGCTGAGCAACTTCTCGAACTTTATTCAAAATATCGTCCGAACATAGAACATGGCTACAGGAGAGAGCATAGAGATTGTCAGGATCCCTTTTGTACAGAACTACCAGAGTAATGGTTCCAGAAATAGCCTGATCAACTGTACCTATAGATATTCCGCCGACTACCGGTCGTTTCCTTACTGCGTTTGACATTCCGGAGCTAGCTAGCATAGTCCTGAAATCTGCCTTTATTACATCGGTCCTAACTCCGGAGAGCGATTTCGGAATAACATCGCTCAACTTCTTCTCCGGCAGCTTCTCCTCCACAAACACCCTGATGCATGGCTCTTTAGTCTCTTCGCCGTCTGTGATTTTATTGCCTACGGAAATTCCACTTACGCCGGGATAGTCGAGGAGTAGCCTGGTATGACTTTTTCGGATACGGTCCAATGTTTTCCGCTGTAACTTCCTCATTTACTCTTCACCTCGTCCGGTGGGGCTGAGCCTGCGTCATACTTTCCTTTTTCTTGAGAAGATGCTGT
>JAGQHH010000078.1 GCA_020431945.1 Cyanobacteria bacterium HKST-UBA02
GGCGATAGAGAGCTCGCAAAATGACGGATAGTCGAACTGACGGCGCTCCCATCCTATAATCGTCCGTGCCGGAAATGCAGTGGAAAGAGCCCTGGAGGGACAGGCAAGAGGAGCGGTCCCGGCCGGAACGGTTCTGATCTCCAGAGCACCACATTCGGGATCATCGAATGTAGCGAGAAAGCATTTCTTCTCGCTATCGATACAACAGAAGAGCTGCAATATCGAATCGGGCAGGGCTTTCTCGAATCCGGCGTCGCGAAGCTCCTCCTCACCGGCCGGCAGATCCCCGAGGGGAAGTTGCAGGAAAAGAGTGAGAAGACCCGAGCACTTACGGCATCTTGGGAAGGGATACCCCTCCCCGATCAGGGGCGTGCCTCCCAGACGAGGCGCCCCGGGTGCCGCAGTGAGAGTCGCCGTCACCGGCTTCCAGACCGGACGGGAGAGGTCTTTGAGATAGTCCACGATCGTGGCCCGGCTCCTGGGGCTGGTCGAGCTCATGGATTATTTCTACTTCGCGGTGCAGAGCCGGTCGAGGATCTGGTGCATACGTTTGACACCGCGCTTGAAGGCGTCCACCGGAATGCGCTCGTCCTTACCGTGCATGGTGGCGAAGTGCTCGCTGTCCACTTCCACCGGCTCGAAACCATAAGCCTGCACACCCAGCTCCCTGAACCAGTGAGAGTCGGTGAACCAGGGGACTATCACTGGAACCACCGGAGCCCCCGAGGACTCCTCCGCGGCTACGGCTTTGATACATTCCACCAGCTCGGTATCCATGCTCGAGGGAAAGGCTTTGTTCCATTCCAGGACTTTTATATCCACGCCGTCATCATTGATGGTTTTCTTGATAAAGGCTACGAAGTCGTCTTTCTCGACCCCGGGAAGAAGACGGCAGTCTAACTGAGCCGACGCTTCCGCCGGAATGACATTGGTCTTGTACCCGGCTTTCATTACGGTGAGCGAAATCGTATTGCGCAGCATCGAGGACTTGAGCACATCCGAGAGAATCGCTTTCTCATTGCTCTCATCCTCCACCGAGCTCTCGATGTTCTTGAAAAGCTCTTTGAGGTCACCGGTTTCGGTCATGGCGATCTTGGCGAAATACTCTTTTACCGGGGGAAGCACTTTGAAATTGGGTCCGGCTCCGTCGATTTTATTGAGAGCCCGCACCAGACGGTTCGTAGACGCACCGGCCAGGGGCATCGAGGCATGCCCGGCTTCTCCTCTGGTGGTGAGCTCGAGCCAGAGAGCCGACTTCTCGGCATAGTCCACGCCCCAGTACTTCTGCTTGCCGCTCTCATCGGATTCTATGGAGAAGCCCTCATTCAAGAGGAACTCGGCATTCTTCACCAGCTCCGGCTTGTTCTTGACGAACCAGCCGGCACCGAACTCCCCGCCAACCTCTTCGTCCGGGGTGGCGAGAAAGATGATGTCCCGATCGAGCTCTTTTCCCGAGCGCTTGAGAAGGACCATAGCCATGAGCTCGATCACTCCCATACCTTTCATATCGAGCGCGCCCCGGCCCCAGATCTCGCCGTCATGGATCTCGCCTTTGAAAGGATGGAACTTCCAGTCGGCGGGCTCCGCCGGCACCACATCTATATGATTGAGGAGGATGATCCCCTTTTTCTTGCCGTTGCCCTTTAGACGGGCATAAAGACAGGCACGGTTGGGGGCAGTATCGAATACCTCGGATTCGATTCCTTCTTCCGCTAATACCTTTCTCAGGAAGAGGGCTCCGTCTTTCTCGTTACCTGGCGGGACAGTGGTGTCCACCTGGAGATACCGGCTCAATATGGAACAGGCCTGGTCGCCGGCTTTCTCGTAATCCACGGTATTAGCGGCTGCTCCCAGCGGCGAGGCGATAAGACCGAGAGCCGTAAAAGTAATCAAGATGGATTTCATGCCGTCCATTGCCGACCTCCTGAATGTCCAGAGAATCTTATCAGTTAAGGCGATCTCAAGTGGCGCAAAGCAGACAAATTTGACACAATGACGCCTGAAGGTGGATTTTGGAGATTGAAAATGACAAAACAACTGTTCTCCCTGGCAATTGCTGCGGTACTCGCCACAACGGCAGCTTACGCCGAAGATCAGAAAAAAGGTGATGGCATCCTCAAGAAGACTGAGAAAGCCATCGAGAAAGTAGGCAAAGGAACCGTCAAAGGTACCGAAGCTCTCGGCAAAGGCGCTCTCAAAGGCACCGAGGCCCTCGGCAAAGGTGCCCTGAAAGGCACCGAAGTCGCCGGCAAGGAAGTCCTCAAGGGCACCGAAGCGGTAGGCAAAGGCGCCCTCAAAGGCACCGAGGCTGTCGGTAAAGGCGCTCTCAAAGGCACCGAAGCCGTAGGCAAAGGCGCTCTCAAGGGCACCGAAGAAGTAGCCAAAGGTACTGGTAACGCCGTCAAGAAGACCGGTCAGGAACTCTCCGGCAAGAAGAAGAAGACCGAATCGAGCAACAAGAGCGAGTAGTTTTTGTTGAACAAAAAATTGCTCGTGGCATTCGTAACCGGTGCGATGGTCTTGATGGCCATCGCGCCGGTTTTCGGCAACAGCTCCCGGGAGTCCAAGATGTCTGAAATGCAAACCCAACCGGCTGGTCTGAGCCGGGAAGCACTGGCAAAGATTGGCGTGGAGGCTGTCACCGATAAGCCCCGCATGGGCATCAACGAGTATCGGCTGAAGAAAAACGGGTTGCAGATCCTGCTGGTGGAGAATCATGCCACCCCCACCGTGGCCACCACCCTGGTCTACCACGTGGGCTCCCGCAACGAGGCCGTGGGCTACACAGGCTCCACCCACTTTCTCGAGCATATGATGTTCAAAGGAACGCCTCGTCACGATCCTTTGAAGAACACCGGCATCGATCAGATCCTCAAGAAAGTCGGGGGCATGAACAATGCCACCACATGGTTCGACCGGACCAATTATTTCGAAGTGGTGCCGGCTCAGCATCTCGATCTCTGTCTCGATATCGAGTCGGACAGGATGAAAAATCTCCTTCTGCGCCAGGCTGATAGAGACGCCGAGATGACCGTGGTACGCAATGAGCTGGAGCGCGGCGAAGACGATCCGGACGATCTGCTGGAGACCAATCTCTTCGCCACCGCTTTCCGGGAGCATCCTTATCACCATCCCACCATAGGCTGGCGCTCGGACGTGGAGGGTGTTCCCCTGGCGCGCTTGAGAAAATTCTACGAAGACTTCTATTTTCCTGACAATGCCACTCTGATTGTAATAGGCGATATCGACCAGGCGAGCGCACTGGCATCCATCGCAAAATTTTTCTCGGGCATCGCGCCTTCGACCGGGGGCTATCCCCAGGTCTATACGACGGAGCCGCCTCAAGAAGGCGAACGGCGTTTCACCGTCAAGCGCGGCACCGACGTGCCCAGGCTCGTGGTGGGCTACCGCGCGCCTCAGTGCATCAGCGACGACACCTATGCCCTGGATGTCGCCGAAACGATCCTGGGCGATTCTTCCAAACGATCGAGCCGTCTCTATCGAGAGCTCATCGGCAAAGGTCTCGCCTCGAGCACCGACTGTACGAATTACTCTTTGCGGGACCCGGGACTATTCGTCGTATCCGCCCAGTCGGCAGCCGGCACGCCTCTGGAAAAGCTGGAAAGCGTCATCAAAGAGCAGATCAAGAAGATGTCCGAGGAAGATGTCACCGATCTCGAGCTCAGCAAGGCGAAAAAATCCATCAGCAAGAGCCTCCGCCTGGGTATCACCGATCCACTGGGATTCTCCATGCATCTCACCGAAGCCATCGCTTCGGCGGACTGGAAATGGTGGCTCGACTATCCGAACAAAGTCGAGAAAGTCACCAAGGAAGAGATTAAGGCAGTCATGAAAAAATACTTCCATGACGACAACCGCACCGTGGGCTACTACTATCCCCGGCCCGATAATGCTCCGCCCCTGGTGCACACCACCGCCGAGCCCGATACCGAAAAGAAAGCCGAAAAGCCAGCAGAACAATCCGAGCCTGCCAGCGAGACTAAGAGCGAGCCTGAATCGACATCCGAACCAATTGCAGCGGTAAAAATCAAGCTCGCCGATCGGGTGGTGAAAAAGGTCATGGACAACGGTCTCACCGTTCTCACCCTGCCTCTTCCCGGCAGCAGCACAGTAGCTGTAGCAGGCAAAGTGAAAGCCGGGGATCAATTTGTCGACAAAGACAAGATCCAGGTAGCCAGCCTGGTGGCATCCATGCTCACCTCCGGGTCCGGGAAATATACAAAGGAATCGCTTGCCGACGAGCTGGAGAATATGGGCACCCACCTGGACGTTCACGGCTCGACATTCTGGGCCGAATTCAATACCGAGGTGGTGAGCGAAGATCTCGACAAGCTCATGGAGCTGGTATCAGATATCCTGATTAATCCGAAATTCCCCGAGAAAGAGCTTCAGATCGAGAAGAAACTGAGAGCCTCCGACCTCGAGGAGAGCAAAGCCGACACCGGCGAAGTGGCCTGGAACAGCCTGGTCCGCAAGCTCTATAAGCCCGGCTCGGTGTTTTACGAAAAGACATTCGACGAGCAGCTCGCCGAATTGCCGGCCATCGCCAGAGAAGATCTGAAGGCTTTTCATGACCGCCGCTACACCCCGGATCAGACCATCGTCGCTTTCGTAGGCGATATCACGCCGGAGCGGGCCGAAGCCCTCTGCCGGGAAGCTTTCGGCACCTGGAAAAAAGGCGAGCCGGAGTCCTGGGAGATGAGCGAAAAAGATATAAGCCCGGTGGAA
>JAGQHH010000773.1 GCA_020431945.1 Cyanobacteria bacterium HKST-UBA02
GACGATCAGTGGATTGCTTTTATCGCCTACGAGATGAAGGCCAGCCGCTCCGTTCGCCACGAATACAGCCTCGACGGAACCAAGAAGAAATCCATCAAGATGGACCTTCCTCCCGCCGCCCTCAACGAGCTCGTCCACAACGACCTGGCAAGCAACTGGAAAGATTACTGCAAGAAATTCCTGGAAGGCAAGAAAATCACAGCCTGAAGGCAATGATCCAGAGGCGATAGAGAGCGGAATCTATTCGGATTCAAGCTCCGAAAACTTCGTGAGCTCACCGTCGTGCGTCATATTGCGAAGCTGATAAGCGGCGCTGGTGACCAGACGCTCCCCGCCGATATTGAGGAAATGATGTTGTCCCTCGTCATCGAACCAGACGACGAAATGCTTGAGGGTACCGGGTTTCTGCTGCCAGAAATAATAGAGATCTCGCCCTCGATAACGAGCCCCCACGACTTTTTTCCGCTCGCCTATCTCATTCAAAAGAACGCCGGTATCATCCATCCGAATGACGATGTCTTCGGAGGGTCCCTCATAGGTCTCATCGAATGGCTTTTGAGGCGGATGAAGAACCAGAAAATCGCTGGTGAATTCGGCGATCGGAGAGTCTTTACCGGCGGCTGAGAAAAACCGTCCTCTGGCTCCGAATATCGGCTCGCTCAAATCCTCGATGCCAAGCTCTTCGGCAAAGCTGGCTGCGGAGCCTCCTGATCCGGAAGCACCGGCTCCGGGATTCCCCGACCCGGCAGAGGTAGCGGAAGAATCCGGTTCGGGTCCCACTTTCCTCGCGCCCTCTTCGTCCTCGTTATTGTTGAGGCGAGTCGCCACCTTCTTCACCTTCCTTCTGGAAATTCTCGAGAGCGGTCCGCACTTTATGGAGCAGGACCAGCTGAGCATCAGTAGAAAGTTGTTGATCTTTGATCAGGTGAGCGGCAAGGCAGTAAGCGAGATCGACCTCGCCCTGACCGATCAGACGCTCTGTGAGCAAGCGGCAGAACCACGCAGCCGAGTCGGAAGCCGGCGTGTCCTTGCGGTTGATGGACGAATTGAAGTCGAATTTGATCTTCGGGTCGCGCACCACTTCCGATACCTCGAAGCGATATAGACACTTGGAGGTGCAGGGACCGCAAGTCGGCAGGGGTCCTTGATCGCGCTTGTGCAACTCGACAAAATCGTCCCGCCACTGCCGGAGCACGTTGATGTCCAGCTTGCGATTGACTTCGGTGGGTTGGAATGCCGGTCGCAATAGATTGAGCCAGCGAAGATGCTGCTCGCGCACCTGATCGTAGAACCAGAAGTTCTCTTCACCCTTGCGCTCGAAGTATCGCTCAGTGGCCTGGGTAAGGACGCACCAGGTAATACCGGTTATATTGCCTGTTCTCGCTCTGCCGCCTATTACCCGCTGGATCTCGTGAATAATCTGAGCTCGGAAGTGGACGAGCTGGGTGAGATCTTTCAAAGTAGAAAGAACATAACGGTTGTAGACCTGACGGAAAAGTAAATCGTCGGCCACCGGAATAGAGGTATCGAGGATCGCCGAATCGCAGCGATGCAGGCAGAAATTGCAGCCGAGATGTCGATTGAATTTGCCGACAATGTCGAGAGACCTCATCGCATCCCTCACGACCTCGTCTGACTCCTCGGGCGTCTCCGGAGGGGGCACCTCCTTGGTCTTGTCGAACATGATCGCAAGGTGGAACGGCTGCTCCATCTTCTCGGCATACACAAGGGCTCGCCCCTGGCCGAGCGCCGTAACGTGCCTCTTCTGAATGTCGTCAAGGTTCATGGCACCACCCATAGAGTCGCGGTCATCGACGGCGACGATCCGGTGCATGACCT
>JAGQHH010000774.1 GCA_020431945.1 Cyanobacteria bacterium HKST-UBA02
CGCCATGATGCTGGGCAAAGAAGACCCGATCACCCTGGAAATCAATGAGAGAAAGGAAAAACTCCTGACCTTCAATCGATGATTGTGATTTAGATCAGGGACCCTTCCAGGTCCGAGAGAGCGAACTTCACAGACTTTACAGACTCCGGTCTGAGCCACTCGCCCAGCATCCGACCGAGCAGGTCATAGCACTGCTCGGGTATCAAGGCTTCATCACCGATGTCGCCGATGGTTTTCATCGACTCGCCGTAGATGTGGCTGGTTGTCATCTCCAGCCTGTAGCGATTGCCGTCTTTCGCAATCGAGAAAATCTTGCACTCCCCTTTGGGAGTCTGGAGCACCGAGCTGAAGGGAAGAGTGGGCTCCAGCTTGAATCTCCTCACACAATCGTAGAGCGCGAGAATCTCGTCGGCACCACCATGAACAGTGGAGCCGCAGGAGCTGATCTCGCGATCGACCACGTACTCGGAGACTTTTTGACTGGTCAAGCCAACCAGAAGGGCGGGCACCCGACGGTGCCCGACTATCTTGGCTTCGAGAGGACCGCTCGCGGAGTCTACCAGTATCCGATAGCTCTCGGGACCATCGAACTCGCTGATCGATATCTCGATCTCGGCGCCTGGACCCAGCCTGTACTTCTTTTCAAAAGGTACGCTGTTCGGCTTGATGAGCTCTTTCAAGTCATCACGGATAGCTTCTAGAACTTCGCATGGCAGCATCGATTTACTGACCTATCTGGCGTTGGCTTTCGGGCGGCAGAGATCCACTACGATCTGTCTGCCTTCCACAGTCTGCCGGTTCAGGGCAGTCATGGCTTTCTTCGCCTCTTCTTCAGTTTCCATCTCGACGAAGGCGAATCCTCTTTTTCTTCCGGACTCTCTATCCAGAGCAACATGCACGGATGCAACATTGCCGGATTCAGAGAACAATAGTTTGATGTCGGCTTCCTCCAGGCTAAACGGAAGGTTCCCGACGTACAGCTTCGTATTCATAAACTCCTTGGCACAATATCTTCTGCGGTTCTAAACGAATTCACCGCAGCGTCGACATAGCGGACGACTAGGCACAGTATTTCACACTTTCACCCCAAAAGATAGGGCATACGGCTTCTAGAACACCTGATCAGGCATCTTTCGGTACTTATCGATTATCTTCTTCCGAGCTTCCTTCCGTTGCTCATATACCTTTTTGTCGTCCGAGAATTCCCAATTTTTGAGCTCTTCGTCGGTTAGTTTGAGTTTTCTGATGATCATGCCGACTTTGTCTTTACAAAGGAAGAAAATGATCCCATCGACCCTGGATATGTCATTTTCGACATGGTCAGGGCCGTCATCATCGATCATCTCACCGATTTCATCCAGGATCTCTCGTATCTGCCTGTATACAGCATCGTGCACTTCCTTTACGTCTTCGGGTTCGGGATCGTCGGTTGGCGAATCGACAATCTTCTTGACGAAAAGGACCTTCACAAAGTGACATTTATGCTCGTCGCTCACTAAGCCGTCACCCTGACCGGGCACTTTCGGACCACCATCCGGGCCGGCTCCAGGACCCTTTCCGGTAGTCTTGCCACCACCACCCGTGGTCCCTCCTGCGGATTCCGGACAATCTATATAAGCTTCAGCGATGGTCATCATGTCCTGGCACTCTTCACTCTTGCTTTCGAAAACCGTAAATTCGGGTATGCAAACAAGGCCAGGAGCAAGAGGCGGAGCAGGTACCGGTGTGCCAGGAGAGGGTCGTGGCTCTACGGGGCTGCCCTCAGGGGCTTTCGGGGCAGTAGAGGTTTCGGGACTTTGCTCTCCATCTGGAGAACCGGAACTGGTGGCACCATCTGCCGGTATCGATCGAGCGGTGGATGGGGAAACGCCTTTATCAGGATTGCTCGTATCTGGTGAGTCTTCGGGCTTTTTTGGATGCTCGGGCTCGTGGTCATCAATGGTGCTCGCTTCCTTCTCGGTCAAATCGACTGCAAGAAGAATGTCATCGACCTTTTTGGTCAGCAACTGTTTCTCCTCCGGGCTCAGCGCCTTGGGATCCAGCTTGGCTCTCTTGAGGACCTGCTTCGTCACTGATTCCTCGTTCACCGCATCCTTGGGAGACGGGTTGGGACCGGCCAGACTCTGCCAGATACTGAGCTGGGTTATAGTCCCGACCTTGCGTTCCGGAGGCAACGAAATTCCATCATAATTGCCAGCGTCAGCGAGCTTTCGGGCGGACTTTACAATATTGACCACACCGCTCGGAGCAGGTCCTCCGATGACATACCGATCACCCTGCCCATTCGGATCGGCTGGCAGAGGCGGTTTTAAGCTGCGCTTTGAAATGCATACGGTCTGGACCTGGGCGGATGTCGTCTTTCCGGTTTCCGGGTTGGTCAGGGAAACAGTGCAATGACTGGTGGTTTCTCCATCGCCCACGAGGTCCAGGATGGCTCCCTCGCTCACACAATCACTTATCGTTCGCGAACCCTTCGGGCAGGTGGGCTTCTTTTTGTCACAGTGAGTCCTGGCGGCCTCATCCAAAAGAGTCAGAGCAGTATTGGAAAGAGAGTTCTTTGCTTTATCGAAACGCCCCCCGGGACCGCGGACTTTCCTGTAAAGGCGGCAGAAACCCTCATCTGCGATTATTCCAGCTTTGAGCGCATCCAGTAGAAGACCGGCATACAAATTGGAGGCAAGCTCCTCATCCATGAACTCGGTTTTCTTATTCAGATCTTTGAGGCGGTCATCGAGATGCTGCGCATTCTTGGTCTTCTCGAAGAGACTATCATTGTCCTTGTGCTTCAGATCATCTATCAATCTGGCATTTTCATCGAAAAGCTTCTGAACCTCCGCCGGCTGTGCTACCACACTCGGTGCTACAACTATCTGGAAAGAGAATGTAAGAAGCAGAAGAATACATAGAAGATTGGATGAGAACGCCTTCTTCAGTTGCATTGAGATATCCCGTTCTGTTGCCGCGGTCTGGACCTAATTCACACAAAGGGATGCCTTCCCGAATTCCACAAGCATAAAAAGCTGGAATCGAGGATCTGATAGCTGATAGTTTAGGAATACAGTCCTGAAACTGTCAACAAACTTTCGAGTTTCCAGGAGATCGCACCGTTATCAGGAGATGTCAACCTTGACCTCTTTCTGTAA
>JAGQHH010000006.1 GCA_020431945.1 Cyanobacteria bacterium HKST-UBA02
ATGCGACTAAGTTGCTCGTCTCTACGTCGGTCAAGGAACTAAGTCAACTTTACATGCAGTGGATTCTGATAAGAAGTATTATGTTCAAGGCAGCCCAAAAAGCGAATGAGGAAGGATGGACGCCTGGAGTCTCGGCGTCACGATGGTTTGATTTTGGCGCATTGAATCCGACATCACCTCCGCCAGATAGAATTTCTCGGGTTTTTCTCTCTCTTCAGAGCACCGGCACCGGGAACGTAATTCCCCCATAGGCGCCCGCCCCGGGGACGGCTAGGATCGGGCAATGTCCTCCCTCGAAACATTCGACTCCTCATCTACCGGTGAGAGCCTTCTTAGAGAAGGGAAAATGCTCAGCGTCGGCGTCTGGGAAGCCGTCAGCGACACCCTGGCGAATCCGGGCAGAAAGCTTCCCGAGCTCGGGCTGTCGGCAGCCACCGGCTCGGTCCTGGGGGCCGTGGAGCGCCTGGGGGCACCGGGCAAAATCGTGGCTGCCGGAATAGGCTCTGCCATGCTCCTCAAGCTTGGCTATGACGAGATCACCGGTGAGCGCTGGAGCAAGTTCGGAGCCGCCCTGAAAGATACGTGGAAATCCGGCCAGAACATGGACAGGAATATAGCAATTACCCGGGACAGCCTGGGCTCTTTCCTGGTGGATACGGGCATCGGCTATGCCGGAATGAGAGCGGGCTCGGCTCTCACTGCCCGGATGGCGCCCCGGGGCAAGCTCGTGGACAGCGCCATCGCCCGCTCGGGCCGAGACGGCGGCACAGCCATGCGCAAGCTCCAGGAACGCTATGAGAACCCTCTTCTCATGAAAAAGCAGGCGGGAGAAGATATCAACCTGATCACCCATACAGAGCCGGCAAGCCCCGGCCGGGCAAGCGGCGATCTGATCAGGGTCCAGCGAACCAGCGACGGCGATATCGTCCTTGCCGCCATGGACGTGGAAGGACATGGGATCGCCGCGGCGAAGAAAGCTCTCAAAGTGCACCAGATAATGGACGATGTCCTGCCGGTCAGCCGGAATAGAAGCGCCAGCGACATCCTCGCTCTGGTGGATGATCGTATCCCGCAAGCAGACGAACTATCACTTACCGCCGGAATGATGCTCTTCAAACCCAAAACCGGGGAGTTGCAGGCAGCCACCGCCAGCTCGCAGCTCGCCTATGTAATCAGGAAGACCGGCGAAGTCAGCCGGCTAGACGCCGAGGTCGGCGGATTACCCCTGGGCAATGGTCTCTACTCCGGTCTGCCCCGGGGCAATGAGACTCTCGGTCTGGTCTCCGGCGACACGGTCATAGTAGCCAGCGACGGTGTTTTCGATCGTTTCGGCTACGGTGTCGCTTCGAAGTTCCAGAAATTTCTGGAAGGTGTCGGACCGCATCCCGAGCGGCTCCGAGACGGCATCTTGAACGCTCCGTCGCCGGTAAACGGCGCCGATGACGCCAGTTTTATTATTTTCCAGAAGCCCTGACCGCTTCTCTGATGTCGCCGTCTTTGCCGAGCTCCACGTGCTCTTCGGGCCAGAGGAGGATGGAGGGCAGGCCTAAATTGGCGACAAAGAGATCCGGAGTGGTATCGAGAACAGTGAGCCGCTCGTCGCCGCTGCGTCTGGTCGGTATGACCAGAAGCGTGTCGGGATCGGGATACCAGTCGAGATTGAGCTCCTCGCTGGGCCAGAGGGCGGCATGATCGTCGACGGCTACTCCCTCCATGGAATGTGCCTCGATGGCTACATTATCCAGCCCCTTCACGGCTTTCCTGAGATTGGTCGTGAAATCGGCGGGACTCTCTTCGCGGACACCGCTCGATAGTGCCACCACTTTCGGTGTGATGCCCAGCAACCCGGCGAAGTAAAGACAGGCTTCGATGAGAGAATAATTGATGTGGTCCATGGAGATGAGCACGGTCAGCGAGCTCCACTCCTTGACCTGGCTCTGGACGACAAGAAGAGGTCTCGGGCATTCGTGAGCAAGTCCCTCGGCCACGGCATAGCGGATAAAGCTGCGGCGCTCTTTGCGGCCCCCGGTCCCCCGGGGCTGGTGCCCCACCACAACCAGGTCGTAGCCCCTGGCGACATCGGCGATGAGGGTGATGGGATTACCCTCGGCAATTATCGTATCGCCTTTCAGAGACCGGCCTGCGGCCATGGCTTCATACTTCTCGGCAAGCTTGTTGGCGATGGATCTGAGAGTGTCGCAGAGATTGGCATAGGCATCGACATAGGCGCTGCTGCCAATCAAGCCGGGCTTGTCGTTGCGCAGGAGCTCCCAGATCGTGCGGGTGTCGATGACATGATGGGCAGTGACCGTGCCCTTGCATCGGTTGGCGATATCCCAGGCGACCTCGGCGGCGAACTTTGATTGCTCCGAACCGCTCAGGCCATAAAGAATTGAAATCGAAGACATGGCTCAGGCCTCCTTAACCTGGCCTGATCTTACCGGCACCGGATTCTCCGGCCATCAGTCGCAGGGCTTAGCCTATTTGAGAGTCTCGAGATAATCGGCGATTGCTTCGATCTCGTCTCGGGAGAGCCCGGATGGCGGCATCACCGCGCCCCGGTTGCCATACTCGCCTCCACCGTCGACCACCATCTCGGCACCGAGGATATGATTGTCAATGGACTCCCGGGTTCGGCGTCCACCCACCCCATCCAGGGCCGGAGCGAAGCTCCCTCCGATACCTCCGAGACTGTGACAGGCAAGACAGCCCTTTTGAGCGACCAGGGCACGTCCGGGCATCTCTTTCTTCTTCTGCCCGGCAAGACCATGACCGACTATTTTAAAGCCGCCTTCGGGCTCCGGTACCGTCATCAGATAGGCAGCAATGGCCCGGGCCTGCTTATCCGGAATCCGCAGGTGGGGCATCAGCTCGTATTCGCCGTACTGACGGGCGAACTTGGCCACCGCTCCTTTCGAGTCGCTGATTCTGGATACGAGAAAATCCTCGCTGCGCCGCGCCCCTATGCCGTCGAAAGGCGGAGCCAGACAACCGCCCTGGCCGCCTGCAGTGTGGCAGAGAGAGCACTTGTGCATCTCGACATATTTCTTGCCCTGTTTCGCTAGGGCAGTTTCCGGCGCCGGCTTGTAAGGCTTGGACGCGGCAGCCGGAACGATAGTCAGAAGGCTGAGAATGCTTAGAGCGAAAAAAGAGACCGGAAAGAGACGACTGGATGTTCTCATTTATTTACCCGACTTGCCCGACCTGATTCTACTTGATTGTGACTTGCACACGAGCGTCTTTCCACTCGGAAGGATCGCCCTGGCCTCTTTCATGATGAGGTAGACCGACAATGATCACTTTGCAGGGGCTGTGCACCAGGACATTGTAAGAGACGCTGCCCAGTATGAGTTGACCGAGCCCTTCTCGTCCGTGCGAGCAGAGTACGATCATAGCGCTTTCCCACTTCGCCGCCAGATTGACAATCTCCTCCACCGGGGCGCCTTCTACGAATTCCCTGGAGACTTTGATCTCGGGAGATTCTTTTTTGAGGGTCTTCTCTATGGTGGACATGAGCTCCTCGGCATATTTTCGAGCTTCTTTCATGAGCTTGTCCAGATAGACCTGGCTCGAGACCATGGAGCGCTCGACAATCAGAGTATGGAGGACATGCACCAGACGAATCTCTGTGCCGGCAGGCCACTTGTAAGACAGCAAGAACTCGATCTGAGACTTGGCGACGAAATCGTCCTCCACAGGAACCAGTACTTTCATTTCTCAACCTCCTGAATCCTTACTACCTGAACCGAGCAGGGTGCCTGCTTGAGCACTGTCTCCGCCACGCTGCCTACCATGAAGCGGCGGCAGCCGCTGTGACCATGAGATCCCAGAACAATGAGATCAGCCGGCCAGGAGGCGGCTCGCTCTACGATAGCCTCCGGTGGCGATCCGCATACTACCAGAGTCGACATCGACTGACTGGAAAGCTTTCGCTGCAAACGCTTGAGCCCACGCTCGGCAATTACGCCGCAATCCTTGAGCATCTCGCTGGAGCACTGGGCTTCCTCCTCGTCATCCTCGAAAACGCCGGGAGCTGGCTCGGCTACACAAAGGACAAGGAACTCGTCTTCTTCCCCCCAGCGCCTTCCCGAGACGAAGTCCAGGGCCTGGTCAGAGCAATCGGTTCCATCGATGGCGACAATTATTCTCATCTTCCCTCTCTCATTTCAAGGATACTTTGAATGGATAGGAGGGGGACATGGTAGGCCTGTCGAAAAGATTCAGGTCTCGCTTCGCTTCGCCCTCGACTCGTTTGAAAGTATCGGCACCGGTCCAGAAACCGGCCCAGAGATGGCGCGCCTCGAGCTTTTCCGGAATGGCCCTTGCCAGGTGCCACATGGTCTCGATACGAGGACCGTCGAGGCCCCCGGTATGCTGTCCTGACCAGGAGGTGAGACAACCATACTTGCCGAAATTCACACTGAAACTGATCAGGTCGTCACTGATGAAGCCGGTGAGAGCGAACTCCTCGTCGGGATCATGAGCACCGACTCCGGTCTTGAAAGTGCCGGTGAGTAGCCCGTTCTCCACCGCCGCCAGGTAAACTTCCGAGCCGTGCTGGTTGCGCCAGAGCCCCAGGAAGTTCACCGACTCTCTGGTCTTCTTTGTTGCAACAGATTTGGCTGTGCTGGCATTCATGACATTTCTCCTTCAGAGCCTGGCTTAGAGCTTGGGCGGCCGAACGACAAGCACCGAGCAGAGCGCATAGGTGAGGACCGCGGTGGAGACGCTGCCGATCATGGTGCGGGTGAGCTCCCTTCGACCGTGGGAGCCGAGAATCGCAACATCCGCTTCCCAGTTCTCGATCACTTCGAGAATTTTTTCCTTGGCATAGCCATGCTCGACAGACTGAATGATTTTGGCATCGGGGAACTTCAAACCGAGCTTCTGGGCGGCTTCCTTCACCAGGCTCTTGCCTCGCTCGAGCCGGCGGTTGCCGACATCGACGATGAAAGAGTTGTCCTCCTGGGAGAGATCCGCAGGAAGAGGCGGCACCACATGCAGGATATTGAAGGTCACTTCCCCGGGCCAGTTGTGGTTGCTGACGAACTCGATCTGGGGTCCGGCAAAATATGTGTCTTCGACAGCGACTAGAATTCGCATTTTTTCCCTCCTCACCGATCAGCTTTTCTTGGCGGTGCCGGCGGAAGCAGCTTTCTTACCGCCTTTGCCGCCTTTCGCCTCGTGCTTGAAGACGAGCACACTGGTGGGCGAATTGCGAACCACCTGGCTGGCAGTCGTGCCGAGCACCATCTCGTCAATTTTCTTGAATCCATAGGCGCCCATGATCAAAAGACTCCTGGTCTTGCCGGCATAATCCATCAAGGTCTGAGCATGGGGGCCTTTCTCGATGCGGAAGACGTCTTTGTCGTGATACTCTCGCAAATAAGGCTCACCCTGCTCGACGGTCAGCTCCGCCTCCCCGACACTCTCTCCTTCCGCCACCACTGTGAGAGCGCGCAGAGTCTTGTGAGTCTCTTTGGCCATCTGCTCGGCTGCCAGAAGAGCTCCTTTCGCTGCTTCACTGCCGTCGTAAGCGACCAGAAGCTGATCGACTTCTTTCAGTGAATTGACCGCCACCAGAACCGGGCTGTAAGAGTTGAGCACCACCCTTTCCGCCACCGATCCGGTCATCAGATTGCTGGGGGATTGCTTGGCGCCTTTGCCCTTATGACCCATCACCACCAGATCGTGGGTGCGGGAGCGCTTCACCACTTCCTCGACGATATGACCGATGTCGAGATGGCTCTCCACAGCGATCCCGCGCTCTTTAGCCTCTTTGGCAAAAAGCTCGAGGACTACAGTACCGATTTTTTTGATTGCCCGGAAAACCCGATCCTCGGTATCGGCTGCCACTGAAAAACCGAGCTCCTCGCCAAATTCCGGAGCGATGAAAAGCTCGACCAGCCTTGGATCCACCACATGCTGAGCGGAGATTTCCGCATCCAGCTCACCGGCCAACCAGAAGGCGTACTCGGCAGCTCTCTGACTGTACTCCGAACCATCTACGGCTACCAGGATGTTTCTGAAAGGCATCTCTAATTCCTCTTTTTGCAGCGTCTCCCTCGACATTTCAATTTCACCAGATCGCCCGGGGCATCGATAACGACCGGAAGACGGATTCTCATCTCTTGATCACTAGCATAAAGTCAACAAACACGAGCACTTCCACGAAATCATCCCGGAAGATGATGTCCCCCATGGCTTCCGACCATAGACTGGAAATAGCCTACCACCGGACGCAAGAGACTCGTCCTCCAGAAATCGGAGAAACCGGAGCGAAATTATCCTCCGGTTTCTCCTTTTATCTCAATTACTTTCGATCAGTCTCTTCTCTCGGGACAGTCGATCTCAGCCGGAGCGATATCGACACCGGCAAGATGCGCTTCCATGGGGCAGGAGCAAGCGGATGGCGAGATCTCATCAGCCAGCCTCTTGAGGGAGACCATGATCGAGAGAAGCTTGTGACCGCGCTCGGTGATACTGTGCTCAACCCGGGGCACCTTTTCGTCATATTTGACCCGGAGAATCATGCCGTGAGCCTCGAGATCCTTGAGTCGCTCCTGCAAGCATTTCATGCTGAGCCCGGGAATCCGGCTCAAGAACTGTCTGGTGCGGGTGGGCTGAATCGAGACCTCGCGCATGATCTCGACGGTCCACTTTGCCGAGATCAACTTCATGATCGAGTTGATCGGACAACCTGCCTGCCTGACTTCCGGTTCGCTGACAACAACTTGCTCGTTCAAAAGAGATTCTCCTTGCGTACTGCTTCCAGTCTCGCCAGAGAAGCTCTTTCCGTCATCGTCCGAAGTACTGATCGGAGAGGCCTATTTACTCTTCTTCTTGGGATCTCCCGCCGGCTTTTTTGCCGGAGCATCTTTTTTGGGCTCTTCTTTGCCGAGCTTCTTCACATAGAGATAGAGAGGCGTGAGCAAATCGTCGTTGCTGATCAAATGCTCGTAGTGCGGCATGTCGCCCAGGGGCTCGTTGAGATAAGCCTTGAAAGTGGCATAGGTGACCAGAACATTGGAGCCTTTGATGGGCTTGCCTGGCTTTACAAGGTTGCCGCCGCCCTGATGGCAGCTAGCGCAATGAGTCTTGAAGAGCTTTTTGCCGTCGGGAGCTTTCTTCTCACCGCTCTTCGCCGCCATGGCTGCAGGCACGGCGATCATCATGAAAAGCACTAAGAGTTTTCTGGTCATCGAATTCTCCTTTTAATATCCAGATCAGAAAGGTGCCTTACCGGCAATACCGATATTGGGGTTGTGTGCGATATGAGGCTCTTCCAGCTCATCCAGACTGGGCTCCCGGAAGGTGCCGTGCAAGACGTTGCCCGCCGAGTCCTCGACATAGCCGACCTCGGTGGTGACATCCCCTTCCTCATCGCGAAAGCGCGGCTGCTCCACCATCTTGAAGAACTTGATCACGGCGAGGATATTGAGGATTGCATAGATATAGAATGCGACAACCAGAATTACTTTCATGAGCGATTCCCTCTGAAGAGATTGTAAACCAGACAGAGCCCATAAGAAACAAGCGAAAGACTGATTGCGATACTCAGGCAGGGAAGCTCCAGGGCGGCAGTGTTCAGAACCACCTGCAGGGGAGGCAGATAGACGGCTCCGGCGGTAAGCAGATAAGAGATGAGCATGCAAAGATACATATATTTATTGACCGAGACCCGCTCTTTGCGGGAATCGAGGAAAAGCCATCCCCAGGCCTGCATGAGCAGAGCCAGGGCTATGGTTGTAAAAGCTACCGTGGTGACGAAAGTATCGCCTCCGGTTACTATCCGGCTCATCTGAATAGCAACCAGCACCGCCGCCGATACGACTATGCTGCGCATGAGTATCTGCTCTTTCTCGAAGGAGCCGAGAAAAGGCGAGCCCGGAGCCCGGGGAGGACGACTCATGATTCCCGGAGAAGCCTCCTGCATGACGATGCCCAGACCCGGAAAGATATGCATGATCAGATTCAGCCAGAGAAGTTGCAGGGGCGTCATCGCCAGGGTTCCGTCACAGGCCATGGCGACAGCCACGGTAATCACAGAAGCCACCGCCGCCGTGAGTAGGTAGCAGATGGAGCGCTTGATGTTCTCGTAGATTACCCGTCCCTGACGGATTGCACTGACTATGGTGGCGAAATTGTCGTCGGTGATCACCATATTCGCTGCTTCCCGGGCGAGATCCGTACCACCCTTGCCCATGGCGACACCGATGTCGGACTGCTGCAGAGCAGGAGCGTCGTTGACACCGTCACCGGTCATGGCGACGACTTCGCCCTTTTCCTGAAGAGCGCGAACGATATTGAGCTTCATCGCCGGTGTCACCCTGGCCACCACCGAAGTCGAGGCGAGCTTGTTCGAGAGCTCCCGGGAATCGAGCTTGCCGAGCTGGGCTCCGGTTGTAACCGAATCCTTGCTGCCGTCCACCAGCAGATCGAGCTCTTCGGCGATGGAAGTGGCGGTGGCGAGCTGATCGCCGGTCAGCATCATCACTCTTATCCCGGCTTGTTTGCACTGGTGCATGGAATCGCTCACGCCTTCCCGGGGAGTGTCCTTCATAGCTATGAGACCGACAAAAACCAGATCTTCATCGAGCATGTCGGGCTTGCAGCGATCGTTGTCCTCGTCCAGCTCTTTGATAGCGAAGGCGAGAACCCGCAAGCCATGCCGGGCGAGGTCCTCGTTTTTGTCGGAATAATAGCGGCGCTCTTCCGGACCGAACGTCTCGATGCCGCTTCCGGTCAGAATCCGGCTGCAGGCCCCGAGCACCACCTCCGGAGAGCCTTTGACATAGAGCTCCCGGCAGCCGCCCTCGCCGCGGTGCATGGTGGCCATCATCTTGCGGCTCAGACAAAAAGGAAGCTCGGAGACACGGGGATAATGACTGTGAGTATCCTGGTCGAGCACACCACTCTTGGATGCCACCACCAGCAAAGCCCCTTCGGTAGGGTCGCCCTGAATCGTCCAGCACTCATTTTCTTCATCGACCTCGAGACTGGCATCATTGCAGAGGTATGCCGAGAGAAAGAGCCTGGACAAGACAGGATCCGAGCCGCTGTCCACCGGTCTGGAGTCGCGGACGATCTCACCCACCGGTGCATAGCCCGAGCCCGTCACCTTCAGGTGCGCTCCTCCGGCGACGATATCGGTGGCGGTGAGCTTGTTCTCGGTAAGTGTGCCAGTCTTATCCGAGCAGATTATCGTGGTGCACCCCAGGGTCTCCACCGCAGCAAGCTGGCGAACAAGCGTGCCGAGCTTGACCATTCGCTGCACTCCCAGGGCGAGTGCCAGGGTAGCCACCACCGGCAGTCCTTCAGGTATGGCAGCCACCGCGAGAGCGATGCCGGCCTCGAGCATCTTCCAGAAATCATGCTTGTAGAGCATGCCTGTGCCGAGGACGATCGCGCAGACGATGACCGTCAGGATCGTCAGTTGACCGCCAAGCTCCTCGAGATTCTTCTCCAGGGGAGTCGGCTGGCTATGCCCTTCGATAAGGGACTTTTGAAGCTCGCCCAGGCTGGTCCGGGCTCCTGTACGGAGCACCACTCCGAGACCGCGTCCGTCCAGGACATGGGTGCCGTGATAAGCGATGGTGCTGAGATTATCCCCGTCACTCCCGTCGCCGCTCAGCAACTCGGCGGACTTCGATTGCGAGAGGCTCTCACCGGTGAGAACCGATTCGTCGATGGTCAGTCCCGCTGCTTCGATGAGCCGGAGATCGGCAGGCACCCGGGAGCCGGCTTCCAGGACCACTATATCCCCCGGGACCAGATGCCCGGCCGGAACGGTCTGGTCGTGTCCCTGGCGACGGATTCTAGCCGAAGGCGAGGCGATTTTGGCAAGGGCGGCAAGAGATACGCTGGCTCGCCATTCAGTGAGGAAGCCTACCAGGGCATTGATGAAAACAGCTGCCAGGATAGCCGCAGCCTGTAGATGATCGCCTGTCAGAAAGGATATCCCAGAGGCGACCAGGAGAAGCACCACCACCGAGGAGGCGAATTGACGAATGAGGATCTGTGCCGGAGTGGTTGCCGGTCGCGCTTCCACCTCGTTGAGACCATAGGCGGCGACGCGCTCCTCCACCTGGGACAGGGATAGCCCGCTCTCCCTGTCGCTCTCGAAGCGCTCCAGGAGACCGAGACTTTCCATGGCGGCAAAATACTCGAGACCTGGCGAGTCGGACTCGCTAGACTTGGAATCGGAGTTGGAATGCAAGACTGCGCCAGGTCCGGTCATCTTACTTCTTGCTGGCCGAGGCTTTCTTATCGCCTTTCTTTTCGCCGGCTCTGGCGATGCGTCCTTTGATGATCTCCACCGAGCAGGGCGCTTTCTTCAGCACCTCCTCGGCAACGCTTCCCAGGAGGAATTTCTGGAATCCCTTTCGACCATGGGAGCCCATCACCACCAGATCGGCATGCCATTCTTCGGCGCACTTGCAGATCTCCTGGGCGATGAGACCGGAAGTGACTTTAGCTTCCACCGAATTGCCCTTGAGCTTCTCTTTCAAGAGTGCCCCGGCAGAAGCAGTGATTTCGGCGCACTCCTCATACATCTGCTCCTCGAAACGCTCCGCCGACTCGGGCATGTGCCCCAGACCGAACTCTGTGGGCACGATCTCCTTGACCATCAGCACCATGAACTGGTCCTCGTCCTTGAAAGGGCGCTCCACCAGGAACTCCACGGCTTGTTGCGAGCTCTCGGATCCATCGACAGCCAGTAGAATTTTCATGTTTGCCCTCCTTGCTCCGGGATCATCCTTCTGATTGACCCCAGCTAATTGTCGAGGATACCGGAGCGGCTGACATCGGCCCCAGTATTGAAAAGCTTTACTCAGTACTCTTATTCAAACTTTCTAGCATATGGTCGGCCTGGTCGATGCCTCCCTGGCTGGCCTTCTTCAGCCAGTGCGCAGCCAGAGTGCTGCTTTTCTGGACACCGAGACCGCGGGCGAACATGCATCCGAGCAAATACTGAGCCTTGGCATTGCCTTTCTCACTGGCTTGATTGATCAGCTCGAATGCCCGGGCGTAGTCCTTGCCGACTCCCGTACCGCGCAGATAAAGGACTCCCAGCTGTCCCTGGGCATCACTGTCCCCGGCAGCGGCGCCCTTCTCGAGCCACTTCACGCCCTCTTCAGGACTCTGCTCGACACCGATGCCATTCACATACATGGCTCCTACCTGACCCTGAGCCGCTGCTACCCCGAGCTCGGCAGCCCGGCGGTACCATAAGAAGGCTTCTTCGAAAGAGCGAAGCTTGACCAGCTCCAGGGCTCGCTCCAGATACAGTGACGGCTTGTCGACGGTGTCGACGTCTCCTTTTACCTTTGAAGGAGCAGGACTGGTCAGGGTGGAAGGAACCATGGCCACCACCGGAGTCTTGCTGCTCGTCACCTGATAAGGCTCTGCCATTCTCGGTTTGGCCGGCGGTGCCAGAAGTGAGACCGGCTTGCCTTTCCAGCGGCTTTTCATGAGAGGCACCTGATCGGCTTTGCGATCGAAACGCACTTCCTGCTGGACT
>JAGQHH010000775.1 GCA_020431945.1 Cyanobacteria bacterium HKST-UBA02
CGGACCATCGGGATTCGATCCTCCAGTCCCAACTCCGCCCAAAACGCTTCTCTTGTGACGACCTGCGCAGTAACGCAGCTCGCGAGTGGTTCTCCGAAGTAGAACTCCGCTTTTTCAAGAGCCGAGGCCAAAGCCAGGTCGAGCAGGTGATCTGGTTCGCTCATCTATCGTTTCCCCCTGACTTGGCCGTCTCTAGGTCAAGCATATCTTGGCATGTTCGCCTGGTAGTTACAGCTGCCGTTCGAGCTTGATGTGTAAAAGGCTTGTCCACGGGAACGCGTTTCTCGCTGACAGTAGAGCATCTCGGTGAGTTCGAATACGGTTCTCAGCGCGAGCTCAGAACGTCGACCTTCACGGGAACAGATCTGGCGTGCCCATTGAACCTGGACGGCGCGATCCTGAAATGGTGGACACAGACCTCAATCCGATAGCGACATTAGAGCCGCTTCCTGCGATGCTCACCATCGCGCAGAAGGAGTTCAACGATCAGGTTCTTGATATCGCCTTCGGTCGAAGGTCGATTTCGTGAAAACCCCTCGTTGGCTGATCGAAGTTCATTTCGGAAAAAGGGTAAGTCGGCCGGACCGCATCGGCAGATCAAATCGTGTCGGCGCCGGCCTGGGACTGAGATGAACCCGCTGGCAGCCAGACGAGGCCTCTGTTCAGGGAAGTCCTAAACGCTGCAGGGAAATGAGCTCTTCGACTGCGCCGCTCGCAATGTCAGCCTCGAATCGGTCGAGAAACTGGCTGCAATACTGGCCTGCTTCTGTGTCGCCAATAAAGGGCACGCCATCCACTTTGTCCCCCTCGTACCCCCAGTATGTCTGCCGTGTATTCCCTCGTCTGTGAAGGTCATTTGCATGATTGGCCAAATCATGTCTGAAACCACGCTGTTGACCTGTCGCCAGCATTCGAATTACTCTCCACTCTGGATAACGATCCTCAACTGCGATCAATTCGTCTGGCGTAGGTTCCCCTATTCTGAAATCGTTCAAAGTCCAGACAACAACATTGTGAGCAAAAAAGATCATGCTGTAGAGCTGGTCGATCCCCCCAACCCTGCCGTATCGAGCGATGTTGGAGCGCGCCAGAGCGATCATGTCTGCTGCGCCGACCGGAAAGTCAGCAAATTGGTAGCGTGTCACGTCCCGGCGTCCCTCCTGTCCACTTTTTAAGTGGCTTCGTTCTGATGTTGCTCCATCGCCTTCGTGGCGAAGATGAGCCAATCACCTGAAGCCTCCGAAGTCGAGTCCTTGAGAACAGACATTTGCGTGGCTCGGGCGATGCTGCCGACTGGCCAGAGACGTTGAGAAAACGATCGCATCGGCCGAAGCATCGGCCGAGGCATGGATCCTCGTCGCCAGTATCCGCATGCTCACGCGGCGGCTCGCAAGGCCATGAAATCAAAGCGGTCTTTGTGATTCAGGCTCTCACAGAAAAATGAGCAATTATCAACGGAATGACCAACACCACAAATCAGAAGGAGCAAAGGAGCCGCAAAAACATACCGAACGCCGCCCCGCTCAAGTCGAAACGGCGGGCAGATCACTTGCAATACAAGTTTTCCCAGATTGAATGCTACTTTGGAAGGGTGTCCGCTACTAGCTCGGCGCTAAAGCCAATTCCCATAAAATCACACAATCGAGAGACATGATATAAATCATCATCCATCTCGTCTAACACGTCCTCTAATATGAAATAGAATACTTGAAAATCATCAACGATTCCGCAGGCCGAATTTCTATTGTTGATGCTCAGTTCATTCTTGAATTGCTGAAAAATTTGTTCTATATTGACACTTCGTTCATCTGCGCTGATAACGATCTTGCCTTGTTCGAACCGCATCTTCGAACTCTCGAGAAACCGTAACACTGACTCAACCCCATCTGGATCTCCAGCATCACAAAGTAAAGCAGCACTGGGTACTTTGGAGCCAAGTGATATCGCCATAAGGTTTCGAGCCACATTCCCCAAACTGGTGTTGAAACCACTATTCCGTGCCGTAGAAAGTAATTTCATGTTAGGAGAATTGACAAGAATTTGGTAAGCAGTATTTCTAGCATATACACCGCTGAATAACACTATTATAAGTTTCTCATAGCGGATATTGGCCATCGAGAGAACTCGCCATACGATGCGCCGGCCCCATCCCCGCAACTTCCGCTGAATTTGATTGTGTATTAAAATCATCAGCGATCTATCGCCCAATATTCGATATATATATGGCAACAACAATAAACATTGATGACATCGAGAATAGCAATAGAGCTAATCCAAACAACATGGATCTGTCGAGATATCCACTGACGTTGTTGAATTGGGATGCTCTTGAGTGCAAACTTGCTGCATCTCTGCTGCGGTTCTTGTCGGCTATCGACAGGAAACTCAGATGCGATTGCACTGCGGCCTCCAGCGCAATTGCAATCTGACCTTCCTCCCATCCCATCATCTGATACTTCGAAAGGACAGCAGAATATTCAGACTCCATTTC
>JAGQHH010000007.1 GCA_020431945.1 Cyanobacteria bacterium HKST-UBA02
ACCGAGAAGAGAATGGTCCTGGAGAAGGAGATAGCGATCGGCAGCCTGGGCTTTTGAACAGGCGAAGAGACCTGTCAGAAGCAGGGCGATAAAGACCGATCTTCTCATGGCTGCGCTTTCCCGGAGAGATTGTAGTCTTCGATAATCTTCAAGCAACCTTCTTCGATCCTGTCGAATGTATGGGTGTAAAAGCCCTCGTCGCGATGATAGGGGTCTTCGAGATCCGCTTCGGCCAGGCGTCTTATCTTGTCTTGCACATCTGGTGGTGCTTGACCCCGAACATCACGCTCGACCAGGCTGTCGACGACTACGATCAGTTGAAAGCGGCGAAAATCATCCGGGCGGATCTGCCTGGCCCGGTGCGCCTTTATATCGATGCCGGCGCGACCGGCAACGCGGACGGCACGGGGGTCGGCTCCGGAGCCTTCATTCCAGTCTCTGACCCCGGCGGAGTCCACGACTCCCTGAATAGAGCCTTTCCTGTAAAGCTCTTTCATGACCCCGGCAGCCATTGGCGACCGGCAGATGTTTCCCAGGCAAACAAAAAGTATATTCAAAGCTCTTCACTGTATGGTCAATTCGATTATACTCAACCCTACCCATGAAGGAGATTTACCGGTGCGGAAACAGCATCTCAAAAAGGTCAGGCGAGTGGTGATCAAGCTCGGCACCGCCGTGGTCATGGGAGGGGACGGGGGCGTATCCCTTTCCCGGTTCTATTCTTTCGTGGAGGATATCGCCCTGCTCATGAAAGAGGGGTTCGAGGTCCTGGTCGTCAGCTCCGGTGCTGTCGGTCTGGGCTCCAGGCGTCTGGGGCTGAGCGAGCGTCCCGGCACGCTTCCCGGCAAGCAAGCATGTGCCGCGGTCGGCCAGGGGCTGCTCATGAGTCTCTATGCCGACGCATTTCAGCGTCTCGGCATCAATGCGGGGCAGGTGCTCCTCACCGAAGACGACTTCAGCAACCGCAAGCGCTATCTCAATTTGCGCAGCACTATCGCCGAGCTGGTGCGTCTGAAAGTATTGCCGATCATCAATGAGAACGACACTGTCGCCACCGCCGAGCTGGAGTCCATCGGTAATCATCCCGACTTGAAAGTTAATTTCGGCGACAATGACAAGCTCTCGGCCCTGGTTGCGAGCAAGATCGATGCCGACCTCCTGGTCATACTAACCGATGTGGAGGGTCTCTATGACCGGGATCCCCGTGGAGACAGCAGTGCATCGGTAATCTCCCTGGTCGAGGAGATCAGCGATGAGCTCATGGACTCTATTCTCGCTTCCGCGTCCGAGCGAGCAAAGGATGGCTCTGCCCCCGGACGCGGGGGGATCAAGACCAAACTGGAGGCCGCTCGGGTCGCCACCGGATCCGGTGTCGCTTGCATAATCGCCTCCGGTCTGGAGCCCGGTGTCATCCGCAAGGCTGTTCAGGGCGAGGAGACCGGTACTCTCTTTCTCCCCGGGCATCAATCGATGGGCGGTCGTCTGCGCTGGATCGCTTTCGCCACCACGGTTAGCGCCAGTCTGGTGGTCAACGAGGGTGCCCGAAATGCTCTGGAGGTCGGTAAAGCCAGCTTGCTTCCCCGGGGAGTGGTAGAGGTGAAAGGTACATTCAAGCGCGGCGACGTGGTCAGCATCCTCGATTCCGAAGGCGTGGAATTCGCCCGGGGAATGGTCAATTATGACAGCAGTGAGACCCGGGCTATTGCCGGACGGCACTCGGACGAGATCAAGACGATCATCGACAATCCCAATTACGATGCCATTGTCACCCGGGACAACCTGGCATTTCTTCAGAACCGGAAGTAAGTACCATGCAAGAGAAAACAGTGGATGTCAGAGAGCGATGCCGACGGGCAAGGGAATCCCTGGTCGAGCTTTCCGCCGCCGGCTCTGCCACCAGGGACGATGCTCTGGCGGGCATGGCTCTGCGGCTCCGCGAGCAGGCCCCGGCTATCCTCGAGGCGAATCTCCTCGATCTGGAGGCTGCCTCGGTCATGGTCGAAAGAGGCGAGCTCAGTCCGGCTCTTCTGGCGCGGCTGAAGCTCGATCGAGAGAAGATCGATGGTGTCATCGCCGGTATCGATCAGGTACGCCGACTGTCCGATCCCCTCGGCGCGGTGTCGCTTGCCCGGGAGCTTGCCGATGGACTGGAACTCTATCGAGTTGCCTGTCCCATCGGTGTGATTGCCGTCATCTTCGAGTCCCGCCCCGATGTGCTTCCTCAGATCGCTTCTCTGGCTGTGAAGTCCGGCAATGCTGTTCTGCTCAAGGGCGGTCGGGAGGCAAAGCATACCCTGGCGGCGCTGGCCTCGGCTCTGCAGGATGCCCTGGTCTTAGCGGGTCTGCCTCCGGGCTGTCTCAGCCTGCTCGATAGCAGGGAGGATGTGGAAGCGCTTCTAAAGCAGGACGACCTGGTGGACCTGGTCATACCCCGGGGAAGCAACGAGCTCGTGGCTCATATAATGGCAAGCACCAGAATTCCTGTTATCGGCCATGCCGACGGGGTCTGTCATATTTATCTGCATGAAGATGCCAGTCAGGAGATGGCGGAGAAGCTAGTGGTCGACGCCAAGACCCAGTATCCATCGGCCTGCAATTCGGTGGAGACCCTGCTCATTCATGCCGATGCCCTGGAGCGCTTGCTTCCCGGGATACTGGCGGCCCTTGTGGAAAGAGATGTCGAGCTCAGGCTCGATTCTCCGGCTCTCGCGGTGGCAGGCAAACTGGCTCCGTCAGTGGCTGTAGTTGCCGCTTCCGATTCGGACTGGGACCGTGAGTATTGCGACTTGATCCTTTCCATCAAGACCGTCGATTCTCTCGAGACGGCGATCAAGCATATCAACGAGCATGGCTCCGGGCATACGGATTCCATTGTTACAGGAGATCAGGCGAGCTTCGAGCGCTTTTTCCAGGCTGTGGATTCTGCCGGTGTTTATTGGAACGCCTCCACACGCTTCGCCGACGGTTTCCGTTATGGCTTCGGTGCCGAGGTGGGGATCAGCACGGCTTCTATGCATCCCCGGGGTCCGGTAGGCATCGAGGGTCTGGTCACCTACAAGTACAAGCTCACCGGCCGTGGCCATACGGTGGCGGATTTCTCGGGTCCCGGAGCCCAAGAGTACACGCACCGGGATCTCTTGCATGACTGAGAGCTGTCCGATTTGCGGCAGGAGCAGAGCCAGGGCTGATAGAGACTCCTGCAACTGCCCCGTGGATACCGAGGAGATCGCATTCGACCCTGCTCCGAAGGGTGATCCTTCAGTAAAGACGGCGCCGGATGAGGGATCGGTAGCAGAGGAGCTGGAGGAGGATTTTCCTCTGGAGCGGTATCGCCCCCTGGAAATCATCGGACGGGGTGCTTCGGGAAGGGTGGTCAAATGTCTCGATAAGGTGCTTTCCCGGGTCGTGGCCGTGAAGACCCTGCATGTTCTCGAGCCCGGCCAGCTCATTTCCTTTCAGGACGAGGCTAAGGCGACTTCGCGTCTCGATCATCCCGGCATCGTCAATATTCTCGATTTTGGCGTCACCGCCGGTAGTGCTCCGTATATGGTGCTCGAATATGTCGACGGTATCAGTCTCGAGCGTTATCTGGAGGAGAATGGCCCGCTTTCCTGGTCCCGGGCTCTCACTATCTTCGCTCCGATCATGGAGGCACTCGAATATGCTCACGATCATGGAGTTTTCCATCGTGATCTCAAGCCCAGCAATATCCTTCTGGGTGCGGAGCGGGAGGACGATGTCCGGATCATCGATTTCGGAGTGGCCAGGGTAAAGGAAGAGACTCAAGAACCGACGATATTCCAGGGCCGGACAGTAGCAGGAACCCCTGGCTATATGAGCCCGGATCAGGTTCTCGGTCATGAATACCGGGCACCTTCCGAGGTCTACAGTCTGGGCTGCGTGCTCTTCGAGGCTCTCACAGGCAGACAGCCATTCCAGGCCGAGACCGCTCTCGAGATCCTCAACCAGCACGCCAGCAAGGTACCACCTTCACTGCCCGAGAGCTTTCCGGGAGGAGCCGATGCCTTTATGGCACGTGGTCTGGCCAAGGACCCCGGTGATCGTTTTGCCACCATGGGCGAAATGCGCTCCGCTCTATTTGCCGTCGGGAACGAGTCCGGCCAGACGAGTCTGCCTGGTGGGAAAAGAGAGAGCAGGCCGAGAGCGTTGCCCCTGATCGTGATCTTTATCGTCTTTGCCGGTATCCTGGCTTGTTTTATCTTCCCCGGGCGGGTGGAAGAAGAGAAAGCCTCCGAGCCGCGCCAGAAGGATAGAGCCGATGACACTTCCGCCGACGGCACCCTGGGTCTCCTGCTCACCGAGCCCAGTGCCATGTTCGCCAGGCTCGACCGCTCGCGTGTCGTGACATACCGCAGTAGCGCCGCCGACGATGCTGCTCTCGCTTACCTGAAAGGAAGCGGTGTTCAGGACCTCAGCCTGAACGATTGTTTTATCCGGGGACCGGGTCTTGCCGAGCTGCGAGGCGAGCCCCTGGACAGGCTTTCCCTGCGGCGCAATCCCATCGACGATGCCGGTCTCGACTATCTCGTCTCGCTCTCGGGTCTGCGCATACTCAATCTCGATTACACTGCCGTGACCGACGCCGGCATGAGGAAGCTTACGGCGCTTACGAGACTCCGGTCCCTGGGGATCAGCGGTTGCCAGGTGAGCGAGGCTGCCATTTCTTCCTTGCATTCTTTCCAGGACCTTAACATACTCGAAGCGGAGGACACTCCCATGGTGAGCGATGCCGGGCTCAAGTCCCTGGCGCGCTTGCCGCAGCTGCAGGGTCTATCCTTCACCAGGAAATATCTGAAAGGCGATCTCAAGGGTCTTTCCGCTTTCCGCCTTCAGGGTGTATCTCTCAGAGACGGTACCGTCACCGCCGGGGATGTCGCCTGTCTCGAGGCAACCGGGGCTTACAAGTTCGCCTTCAAAGAGGCTCTCATCGAAGATCCTGCCCTGCAGGCGATATTCGACAACAAGCGGACTACCACCCTGGAGCTTCTGCGCTGCCGGTTCTCCAGAGAAAAGCTTGCCGACCTCGAGGCGCAGAGGAGGGAGCACCGGATCGTGGTCACCGTGCTTCCGCTGGCAATGGATCATCCTTGAAAACCCTTTTGTGTCACAATGGCAGCCTCGCTGATGTTTTATTCGAGGAGGACCGGCCTTATGAAGGTTTTGATGGCAACGGACGGATCTGTGAATGCCGATGCGGCAATCGATGTGATGATCTACCGCCCCTGGCCCGCCGATACCCGGGTGAAAGTGATCACCATTGCCGACAAGAGCCCGGATCTGGTCTCCAAGATTTTTCCTTTCCTCGGAGAGAGCGCCAAAAAGGTCGAGCAAGCCTGGCTGGAGAGCTGCCAGTCCGTGGTGGATAAGGCTGTGGCCAAACTCTCCGAGAAGTTCGGTGCCGACAATGTGGAAGGGGAGCTCATCGAAGGCGATCCTAAAGACGCCATCATCGAAGCCGCTCAGACCTGGCTGGCAGACCTCATCGTAGTCGGTGCCTATGGTACACGCAGTGCTGCCGATCATCTGATCGGATCGGTTACCGATGTGGTGGTCACCAATTCACCATGCGCGGTATCAGTATTGAGAGGCGTGTCGCCGGGCACCGCAATCAAAGAGATGGAGAACAAGCAGCCTCTGGAAGAGGACAAATACCTGCTGCCCATCGATGATACGCCGCATTCACGGGCGGCGGTGGAGTCGGTGCTCAAACGTCCCTGGCCGGAAGAAGCTTATTTCAAAGTGATCAGCATAGTGCAGCCGGTGGATGTCGGTCCTTTCAAGAATATCCCCCTGGTCAATCCCAAGCAGTTGAGCGAAGCCGCCTCGAAGGATCTCGAAGAGAAAAGAGCTGCTGCCGGTGATCTGGTGGATAAGACCGTCAAAGAGTTCAAAGACAAATTCCCCTCCGCCAGGGTTTCGGGCGAAGTGATCGAAGGTCATCCCCGGGAAGCGATTCTCCAGGTAGCCAGCGAGTGGCCGGCGGATCTCATCATCTGCGGCTCCAGAAGGATCAAGGGACTTGCTAATGAGATTCGCATGGGGGCAGTCTCCAAGGCGATTCTGTTCCACTCGCCCTGCTCGGTGGAGATCGTTCGCTAGAGAAAGCGATTCAGGTGCGTGAAGAGCAGGGCGTGAAGCAGCCAGGCCAGCACCGCCGAGCATGGAATGGTGAGCATCCAGGTGCGCATCATATCCCTTGTGACGGTCCATTGCACGCCTTTCATGCGATCGGCGCTGCCCGCTCCCACCACAGTGGAGGCGATAACCTGGGATGCGGCCAGGGGACCCCCGGTCAGTGAAGCGAAACTGACAATCACAGCCGAGGTTGATTCGGTAACGAGACCGTGAAGGGGTCTCTGTCGATAGATGCTGCCCACCCGCTTGACTATTCCCGGAGCCAGGGTGGCGACCCCGAGGGACATGGCAGCGGCGGTGGAAAGCCTTACCCAGGCTGGGATGTCGCTGCCGGTCTCGAAGCCGGCAGCGCTCAGGGAGAGAGCGATGACCCCCATGACTTTCTGGGTGTCGTTGGCGCCGTGTCCGAAAGCCAGAAGGGGCACGGAAAGCCATTGCAGTCTTTTCAGGGTCTCGTTGAGGTCGGAGCTGGCATTGATCAGGAGCCGGGTGGCGGCCGCAAGAACGATATAGCTGAGGGCGAAGCCCACTATGGGGGAGAGAAAGAGACTGAGAATCACACGCCAGATCCCGGTGGGATGGATGAGCATGCCCCAGTCTCCCATGATCAGGTAGCGGGTGCTGCCGCAACCGGCGATAACCGCTCCGATGAGACCGCCCACGAAAGCGTGGGTGGAGCTCGAGGGAACACCGAAGCGGCGCATGGCGAAATTCCAGACGATTGCGGCGGTGAGACCGCTTTCCAGCACCGCGAGCAGATCCGGTCTGGCCGGCCAGCTTGTAATTCCCCGGATCGAATGGGCGACGGCAGAGCCACCGAATACGGCACCGAAAAACTCGAACACCGCCACTACCATGACTGCTTCTCTCTTGTTCATCGCCCTGCAGGCAAGGGCGTTGGCAGCTACCGAGCTGCCGTCCTGGAAGCCATTGGTGAAGGTGAACATCAAGCAGAGCACCACCACCAGACCGAGCATCAGGAAAACTGCCAAATCTGCGCTCCCCTAGCTCATCTTCACGAGAACATGAATGATCTTCTCGCCCACCACGTCGATGCAGTGAGAAGCATTATTCATTGCCTTGTATACTTCGATGGTGCGCAGGATAATCTTTGCGTCGTCCTGGGCGAAAAGCTCCTGCATGGACTTGCGATAGATTCGCTCGAATTTGCTTTCGGACTTGCGGGCCAGAGCCGCTTCGCTTGTTGATTCCTGGAAATTGCTGCCGAGAAGCGCAAAGGACTTGGACAGGTGTCTGGTGCCGTTCACGAGATTCTTGGACATCTTGGCGATAGCGATGTTTTCGCCGGTCATCTCCAGGGCTTCCATCTCTTTGACGGTAGACTTGGCGGCATTGATCACTTCGTCCAGGCGGGCCGATAAATCGTAAATATCCTCACGATCGAATGGCGTTATAAGCGACTCGACCAGACATTTCTGCAACTCGAGCTTCTGCCGGTCTGCTTCGTGCTCCAGATCTCGCACGGTCTGGCAGCGACCCTCGGAGCCTTCGGCAATCCAGATCTCCAGGGCTTCCATGCCCTTGAGAGTTGTGGCGGCCTGGGCGGCTAGAAGCGAATAGAAATCGAAGCGCGGCTTGAAAAAGCGCCCCAGCCAGCCATGATTCTCATTGCCTTCTTTGTTGCTCAATTCGATCTGATTGGATTTGTCTTAACGAGTAATCTCGACCTATTATATATATACACGTCCCGGGAGGGGGATCATACCTTGGACGATCTGCAGAATGACCAGGCCAGTGCATTTTCATCCCGATACGAGCTACTGGATCCCCTCGGGGAAGGCGGTAAGGGGACCGTAACCCGGGCTCGAGACCTGGTCCTCAAGCGTATCGTGGCGATCAAGACAATCTCGTCTCCTGCCGTCAAAGAGAGCACTTTGATACGTTTTCAGAAAGAGGCACGCCTGGCAGCTACGGTCACCGGCAAGCATGTGGTGGGCATCTATGATTTCGGGATTGCTGAAAACGGCGATCCGTACCTTGTCATGGAATATGTGCAGGGTCGCACTCTCGGGGATGTGCTGGCGGAGCGCGGATCACTCGGCCTTGCCGAAGGGCTCGAGATCCTCGATCAGATTGCTGCCGGTCTCTCGAGTGTGCATCAAGCCGGAATCGTGCACCGTGACTTGAAAACCGGCAACATCATGCTCACCGGCACCGATGTGAACGGTCCTCTGATCAAGCTTCTCGATTTCGGAATAGCCAAGCGCAGCCAGAGCGACGAGGTCGATGCCCTGACAAGAACCGGCGATATTATCGGCAGTCCGTATTATATGAGCCCCGAGCAGGCCCGGGGCGAAGCCGTGGATTCCAGATCCGACATCTATTCGCTTGGCTGTATAGCTTACGAGATCTTCTCCGGAAGAGTGCCTTTCGCCGGTGCTACCGCGCTTGATACCATCAATATGCATCTTCGTCGGGAGCCCGAGCCTCTCTCATCAGTTGCGACAGTGCCTGCCGAGCTCGACCGCTGCCTGGCAAGAATGCTCGCCAAGCGAAGAGAGGAGCGTTACGAGAATATGACCGAGGTGCGGGAAGCTCTGCAATCGGTGCCCCTGGTGGCGGATCAATCTCAGCCTGCGCCTGAGAGGAAGCGATGGAGTTTGCCTGTCGTGGCTCTGGGGACGTTTGCCTGCCTGTCACTGGCTGTGGTGGCGTTCGTCTGGAGAGCTCCGGAGCCTTCGCCGGCTCCTTCCGAGCGAACAGGGGGAAAGGCAGGTGGGCAGGAGTCCAACGTCTGCGCCTTCGGAGATATGTTCCCGGAGCATCTTGCGCCGGGTAAAGCAGCGTCTTTCGTTTATTTCGGACCGGACGCCTCATCGCTTCTTGCCGAAAGTGTCACCAGGGGAACCAGGGTGAGGGTGCTTCTTGTCGGGCAGGATATCGACGACCCGGACTTCGAGAAGGCTCTCCACCTCTCTCCAGTGGTGGTAATCATGAGCCAGTGTGCTCTCGATGACGAGAGAATGCGGGCTCTTGCCGGCCTCGCCTCTATGCAAGACCTCCGTCTCAATCAAATCGCAGAATTCAGCGACCGGGGACTTTCACTGCTCGCCGGCAAGAAGAATCTGAAGGCTCTGGCGGTGCGAGACTGCAGGCTTACCGACGAGAGTATATCGATACTGAGTCGCTTCCCATCCCTGACCAAGCTCGATCTCTCGAACAACCGAGGCATCACCGCATCCGGGCTCCAGCTTCTCAAAGGCAAAGGCCTCGAAGAGCTGGAGATTGGAGACTGTCCGAATTGCTACTCAAAAGTCGGTGATGCCATGGAGCTGTCACGGAGCCTGGGAATTCCCGAGGTTCTCACTGTCGCCAGAACCGATACGACCAGGGTCGTTCCGGGACTGAAAACAATCGGCGGTTTGACCGATCTCTTTGCTGGAGAGCAGATCATGGATGTCAGCAAACTGGTGATCAAGAAGCCCTCCAACTGAGCTGAATCTGATCTATTCGGGCAGGGCCAGCTGATCGCCGCCGGCACCGGTGGTGTGGATGCCGCTATCGTCCACCATTACGGAGCCGCTGTCTTCTTCTCTGACACTCCAGCTGTCCCAGTAGTTCTTCACTACCCAGCCGGAGTCCACCCGGCGCCAGTGCCAGCCGTCCGAGCGGTCGATGCTGGTCACCGAGCCGTCTTTTTCGTATTCGAAAGAGTAGAACTCATCATGATCGCTATATCTGTATGCAGTGATGCGCTCGTTCTGATCGCGGGTGATACGATCGCCTCTTCGGTTGCGGTAGCTTATGCTGTTTGGGCTGCTGCCTGCTTTCTCTTGTTGATACATTTTCAGTCTCCTTTTCCTGTTGTAGCGGTCAACGTTTTTGCGGGGGCTTCTGCCATCTCGAAGAGGACGGCATCGGCCATATCTCTGGTGTTCACGATCTTTTCAGCCGGATCGCTGCTCTTGATGTCGGCGGTGCGATAGCCCCTGCTCAGGGCTTTCTCCACCGAGCTCTCGATCAGGTCTGCCTCCTCCGTCATGCCGAAAGAATGGCGCAACATCATGGCTGCCGAGAGGATCTGGGCTATTGGATTGGCGATTCCCAGACCGGCGATGTCCTGGGCGCTGCCACCGGGCGGCTCGTAG
>JAGQHH010000776.1 GCA_020431945.1 Cyanobacteria bacterium HKST-UBA02
CGTATCGAGGGCAAGCCGAAGAACCCGCTCAATTACGTGAACTGAGTCTTCTAGTTCTAATCTCTACCGGAAACCGCGACTGGCCATACCCGGAGGCAGATCGAGCTCGTTCTCGTCATTAGGACGGGTGACCCACTCGTGAAACTTCATGGCCAGGATCAAGCCGATAGCTATGATTATGCAGCCTATTCCGGACCACAAAAGGGTTTCCTGACCCATGAGCATATCCGGATCGGTGAAAGAATTCTGCGGGTCGTCCTTGTCGTACCGGATTGTCACCTTGGGATAGTACTGGTCCCAGGCCTCGGCCATGATCTCGTCGAAATTGACAATCTCGGGCTTGCCGGTCTGGGGGTTGTATCTGATGTTCTGGCTTAGATCAATGTCTTTGATCTCGGCAGGATCGGGCTGCTTCACCTCCGGAATCTTCCTGGCTACAGACAACCTCACCAGGGTGAGAATCGGGGGCAGACGCCTTTCTTTCTCGAACTTCTGTCCGGCAATTTTGTATGAATACGTAATGGAAGGCTGGGCAAGAAGCAGCCTGGGATAGGTGACCGGGTTGATGAAATTGAAGCGTATGCCGATGTCAGTATCGATGAGACGAGCCTCGGCGGTGAGCCAGTCCTTGCCTTTAGCCCTCTCCTCTCCCCATTGATTGGAAGTCATGATCAACCAGATGCCATAACAAACCGCGCAAAAAGATAGCGGGTATACCAGCATTCGAAACATGGTTACTGTCCCTTATGAATATCGAGCCAATAAAATGCCACCATGACCAGTGCATGAGTTATGACCCCGGTCTTAATAAGCTCCGGTATCTCGACAACCGGAACAAGTCTTATAGCGATCTCCTCGGTGGTGTTGAACACCGGAGTCCGCACCTGACGGATATTGCGCGCCAGGTATGTATGGCAGCGATTGCTCTGAATCGCCGGATTGGGATGAGTCGTGCCCAGGGGCGTCCACTCGTCGGCCTGATAACCGGTCTCCTCGAGGAGCTCTCGCTCAGCGGCGAAGAGTGGATCGGGATCGCTCATGTCCACCGAGCCGCCCGGTATCTCGAGAGTAAAATTCTCGGTGCCGTGCCGGTACTGCTCGATGAGCACCACTCTGTTGTCTTCGGTAATCGGAATCACATTGACCCAGTCACCGGAATGGAATACATAAAAATCATGGGTCCGCTCGCCCTCACCGGTGGTGCAACTCTTTGTGGCAAGCTGCTTATGAACCGTGAAGACCCGGCAATCTGCAATCTTTTCGGACGAAATTCTTTTCCAGGGACGCATATACATGACAGTTAATTATAAACCGAAAAAAGCGATCAGCACCTCGATCGCTCGAGGTGCTGACCGGGAAAGTGGAAGGAAACTCAGGCTATTTTCGAAGCTTTGCTCTTAAGCTCGTCGACTAGATCTTCCTGGCCGAGCAAATAGCCGCGACGGGCTTGATCGTCTGCATAAGCGATGATCGCTTCGGTCAGGGTATTGAGCATGGACATGGGAACAAACTCACTGACTTGATTCAGCAATCTCTCGACAGTGACCCATTCTTCGGTGTTCAGGGGGATGGCGTCATCCAGCCTGGCGATAATGGTGTAGTTGGAGAGTTTGTCAACCTTGGTATTCAACATCGTACTGATTCCTCAAGAAAGGCCCGCCCCCTTGCGGGAGTCTGGTGCGATTATGCGAAACTCTTGAAAACGCGACGAGCCTTCGCTTCGTCTCTCAATTTTTATTCCCAGAAAAAAGGCTTTTAACCGTCAACCAGGTTGCCAAGCGAGAATTTGGTTATCCGGAATACTTTTTTTCGTAGAGGTCCCGGACAAAATCCTCGGCCTGCAAGCGATCCTGGACTTCGCCTGCTGCCTGGGCATCATCCAGAGAATCCAGTAAATCACCCACTGCCGGACCGGGCTGCAAAGAAAGCAGGCTCATAATATCTCTACCATTCAGAAGCC
>JAGQHH010000777.1 GCA_020431945.1 Cyanobacteria bacterium HKST-UBA02
CGATGTTTTCTTGCAGGGGCTCAAGCAAGACGCAGCCATCGCCCAGAAGAACTATCTCGGTCAGGATGTCACACAGCTTGTCGAGCGCCGCCTGGACTACGAGAAAATCGAGCAGGCAGCCGGCGAGACCTCGAGCCAGAGCCGGGAGCGCAACATCATATTGAATGTCCAGCGCTCCTTCTTGAAAATCAGCTCGCCGGACAAGGATCTATTCGCCCAGAGCAAGAAAGAGATTCTCGAGACCCTGGAGCGGACACCGAACCTGGCCTTAAACCAGAGCTTCGAGTCCGGGCTGCGCAATGCCTTCACATCGCACTATAAAGAACCCGCCGCGGCGGTTGCCGAAGCACCGGCTCAGCCGAAACCAGGCGGAACCCTGGCAGACGATCTGAGAAATGCGGCTAAGGCGAATCCGCCAAAAGCAAATGAGGCGGTACCCGAATTCAAGCCTCCAAGCCTGGACGAGATCGAAGACGACGGTACTCTGGTGCCCAAGTCTGTGAGCGACTGGAACGCCCAGGCGCCCACCGGCGAATCGAGCACCACCGAGAAATTGCTTTATCTCGGTCTTGGTGTGGGCGGCGGTCTCTATGCCTATAGCAAGCTCAAAGGTATTTATCAGAGAGCCCGGGCTCGCAGAGAAGCAGGCGAAGCAGGCAAGGGCGGCGAAGAAGGCCGGCTGGACAGCCAGGAGAGAGAGCGTCTCAGGTCCGGTCTCGAGCGCGAGACGGTAGAACGCATGGACAGAAGCGTGAAAGAGCTGGCTTTCTCCATCAAGGAAGGCAGCGTCGAAAATATCAAGAAAGCCATGGAAGGCTTCGAGACGATCGGCCGCAAGCTCTCTGGCGATCCTAAAGAAGCCGATGCTCGGCGGCTTATGGAGGCAGAGCTGAGAGAGGCAATCAACGATCCTAAGATCGAGGTCAAGCTGCAGCCCGGTCGCGCCGTCCAGCTCGAGATCGACAATCAGCGTCTGGGCATGAAATTGCAGTTCGGCAATGCCGAGACCAGCCCGACCCTGATCGTGCCGGATGGCGAGGGAAGCAAACGAATCGGGCCGAGAACCGGCAGCGAATATACCGACAACCTGGCAAAATTCGCCGCCGACATTAAGGCCCCGGAATACGGTCCCTACACCGTGGACCAGCTAGACGGCGCTTTCCAGAGAAACCCCGGGGAGATGTTCGACCGGGTCAAAGAAGTTTCGGATCTCGGCATCCGCACACCGGCAGCGGTATCGGACTGCCTGATCGAGCAGGCAGGTTTCGCCAGGGCCCTTGTCGACCAGCCCGAGCTGCTCAAAGAAAAAATGAACGCGCTTCTCGAGAGCCGCAATCCCGAACGCGCCCTGGAAATGCTCGAACGCTCCGGCGTCAGAGCGAGACTTTTTCCGGATGGCGATTTCAGCACTCCCGAGAAGGCCAGACAGACCCTGGAGACCTTCCTCAAAAACGGTCCCTCGAAAGGCGATGCCATAGCGGCGAAAGTCGCCCGGGCCCTCAGCGCCGACAGCAAAGTCTATAACGGCGAAGGCGTTCATGGTGCCCTCGATCATCTCGCCGAGACGATCAACAAAACCGATCCCAAGACACCGGCAGAGCTCTCCCGCATCGCCGGGGATTATCTCGAGCAGGGCAAGACTTTCGAAGAGCGTCAGCGAATCAAAGATATTGTCGATGCCGGGGGAGATAGCCTCATATCGGGCAAAACCCCTCAGTTCGATCTCGCTGCCGCAGTGGAGAAATCAGGCGAGCTCAAACCGGGTCTGACAAAACTCATGGAGATGGGCGAAAAAGATCTGGCCCGGGACATCATCGGCCTCGCCGAAAAGGGCAGCCTGCCTGATTCGGTGAAAGCCTACCTGGGCGAGCGTGGGGCAACCCGCCTGGACGCTCATCTCGACTCAGTGAAGAGTCGGGTAGCCGGCAGCCTTGCCAGCCCCGCAACAGAATCCGGTCCGGGCAATTCCGTCGCCAATCTGGAGAGCACCACCACCAGGCATGATACCCTGGGCGGTTTCGATGTCGCCGGCAATACCGCCAGGGACATGATGGTGCGCATCTCCGAGGCAAGAGGAGACGGCACCACCGCCGAGCGCTATGTGCCTGTAGGCGACATCGAGCCCCGGGAGCTGGAAAAACGTCTTGCCGAGTTGAAAGAGACCGATCTGACGGCACGTATCAAAGCCGCCGAAGACCGGATCAAACAACTGGACGAGACCAGGGACAAAGCCGAGATGGAAAGACAGAAGACCGAGCTCGAAGGTCTCAGACACCTGGAGACCATGCGCACCGAATACCTGGCAGCCAGGGAGTCCGGTCAGGGCACCCGCTACTGCGAGCGCACCATCGAAGGTATCAAGAGCGGCGGCCGCCTCGGCTCCGTAATCAAAGGCGCCGGTCCAGTAGTCGGAGTGCTTCTTCTCTTCAACGCACTGGCACCGGATGTGAAGTCGAGCGGTCGAAACAACACAGAACGTGTTCGGCCCACCGGCAATTGAGAACCCCGGGAGAAATGCAGTGAGCGGTCCGAATAACAGCAGCAAGAACAATCAAGACGGAAACCCTCCTTCTGAGAATCCGCGCCGGGATGTCACAACACCTGCGTCCCAGAGCGCGGAGCGAGGTACGGATCGTCGGACGGAGGACCATAATAGCCGGGTGGAGATGGAGGAGGACGCCAACCTCGCTCTCTCGGACGATTCATTCAAGCAAGAAGAGCAGGCTCCGGACACCCTGAAGCAGGCAAGGGGCTCTTCGGACAATCTCGCCGGAGTCCTTCCGTCAGGTGTGGAGATAGACTATACCGCCGAAGGTTCGCAAGAGCCCGAACAAGAACAGGAACAGGAACCAGCACAAAAGCCGGAACCCAAACCCGAGCCGTTCGCGCAAATCAGCGAGAGCTTCAAGAGAGAAGAAAAATTAGAGACCACAAGAGAAGGGGATCAGGCACGAGAAAAACTGGTCCCGGTCAAAGAAGACCTGATGAAAATGCTCGGTCAGCTTCCTCCGGCTCCGGGTCAATCAGGGGACGTGGACGTAGCCGAGTTCATGAGAAAGGTCGAGCGAAAAGACTACGGCTCCATGACCACCAAAGAGCTTCAGCTCGGAGTCAGACTGGAAGCCGAAGTGCCGGGCTTCGCGGAGAAAACCGGAGCCGGTATCACCCGTGAGTCTTTCCGTCTCACCAATCAGTTTCTCAACTCAGCAGTGATCGGAGCCCATGACGTCCTCTCCCAGATGAAGCTCACCATGGGACCCGGCGATCCTCTGGGCATAGCAAGAATCGGCACCGATCCCAACAATCCCAGATCAGGCATCCCCCACGATCCCGACACCATCAACAACCTGATCACCGACGGCAAGCTCGATCTGACCAGATTCAGGGAAATGGCTCGTTCCGGTCATCTGGAGACGAGCTTGATTCTGGAGCCTGACGGAATTCCATCCCGGCTCGACATGGACAAGATGAGCAATAGCTTCGAGTGGCTCTATGCGAACCAGGACAGGATTGCCACCACCACCAGGCGCATCGACGCCAACAACCAGTTTTTCCTGCTTAAAAACGTCCTCGGCTACGACAAGCCCGGCTACAGCCCGGACAAAGTCAAAGACGGCGATCTGGAAGCCTACAACAGCCGCATGACCGAAGTCCTCAACCTGCTTTTCCGGGTGCGCAATTACGGCGAAGCCATGGTATCACTGGGCAATGTCGAGGGTGATTTCGACAACACCCGGGCACTGGAAGAGTTGAAGCAACTGGGCGACTACCAGATCGATCCGGAGAAGAAGAACTTCAGCAGACTGTCCCTGCGCCTGCCCGACGATCTCACCGCCACCGCCGGCAATGAACGTGTCCTGCAAGGCATGCGGGACTGGCTGGAAAAACACAGCGCTCCGGTGGACCAGGCCCTGGAAGAATATCTCAAAGGCAATTTCGTCCGCTATGGCGATGTCCAGC
>JAGQHH010000079.1 GCA_020431945.1 Cyanobacteria bacterium HKST-UBA02
ATAATCTGCGGCTCTACGAGAACACCAGGGCCTGTCCCGGGGCCTTTCTCGCCGGCAGGGCTGTGGCAGCCGGCAGCTCGGAAGAGGCGCTCGATCTTATCCAGAAGCCCGGTTTCGACTGGCATCTTGAAGTCATTCTTGAAGAAGGCGAGAGCGGCGTGAAAGAGGCCCTCGATAGTCTGGGCGCGAAGCGCGAGGAAGCTGTGCCTCTTTCGCTTGTGCGCAAGAGCCCGGGCTCTATTGCAGTTACCCTGGACCCCGGCAGAAGCGGTATCGCGGTAGTGCCGGATATTTATTATCCTGGCTGGATCGCAAAAATCGACGGCAAGCCGGTGCCTCTGATGCATGGCAATTATTTCGGACGGGCGGTTTTCGTTCCATCCGGATCCAGGCTCCTGACCATGGACTATGAGCCTCTTTCTTTTCGCCTGGGAATTGCTTGTTTTATAGGCGCGCTGGCAGCCATTATGCTCTGGTTGTGGCGGCGCTCCCTCTTGCGTGTGATACATTGAATACATGTATTCTCGCAATGGAGAAAGTCTATGGCAACCTCGATTCGGCTTCCCGACGATATCGAAAAGAGATTGGATGCCCTTGCCAGAATGACCGGGCGTACCAAGGCGTTCTATATCCGTGAAATGATTGCTGAAAAGATTGACGACATGGAGGACTACTACCTGGCAGCGCACAGGGTTGAGCAGATCAGGCAGGCAAATGAGAAGGTTGCAAGCGCTGATGAAGTGAGAAAAGGTCTTGGTCTGGAAGATTGAGTACGGCGCGAGCGGGTCCTTCTGGCGATACCGGGTAGGAGACTACCGGGTTATCTGCGATATCAAGGACAACGAAGTGACAGTGCTGGTTGTTCGTATTGGGCACAGGAGCGATGCGTACGAATCGTGACTTGAGCGCAATTATTGGAGTGCATCGACTTCTGTTTTGAAAGGTCTCGATGCAGTACTGGCGGGATGCTATAGTCTGCTCGATGGACGAGACACTGAAAGTTATCAACGCGATGGAGAGGGCCGGCGTCATAGGGCGATATGCCATCGGTGGCGCCATTGGAGTGGTGTTCTACTCGGAAGTTGTAAATACTTTCGATCTTGATATCTTTTGCAATATCGGTGAACCAGGGGCGCTGCTGGTTGATATGGCACCAATCTACAGCTATTTGAAGGACCTGGGATACGTGCCTGAAGGCGCCAATATCAAGATCGAGGGAGTGCCTGTTCAGTTCCTTGTGCCTCCTTCAGATCTCGAGCGAGAGGCTATCGATATGGCTAGAGAGATAACCTTTCTTGGAGTACCGACCAGAGTGTTCACCCTGGAGCATCTACTGGCGATAATGATTAAGACGGGCCGGCCGAAGGACATGAGTCGGATACCCGTTGTACTTGCCAGCACCACTCCGGATCTGGAAAAGCTGAATGGTATATTGAACCGGTTCGGACTGGCTGACAAATGGGATAGTATGAAGATATGAGGTTTTAGAACCCTGGAGGTCGACCTGTGTCCAAAGGTATCAAAAGGCCGGTCAGCGCCGAAGAGCTTTTCGAGCAAAAGGCTGACTATCGCAAGGTTCTTGCTGCCAAATCGTTCGAGGAGAAGATCCAGGACCTGGTCAGGCTCCAGACCATGAACTATCAGATCGCTTGCTCGGTTGGGCGTGAGTGCGAGAAGCCCTGGGACATTACTTTTAAGACCCAATAGATCCCGTAGCTCTAGATACCGGCATTCATGCTCTGGCTGTGGCGGCGCTCTGGTAGTGTTCTTTCATTGATTCATGCGATTCGAGCCAGGCGGTGAATCTCGTGAGACCGTCTCTGAGACCGGTGCTGGCTTTGAAGCCGAGCTCCGCCTCGATTTTGCCGGTGGCCGCGACCCAGACGCTGGCATCCCATTTGCGATTGTCCATGCTTCCCCAGACCGGTGTTTTCTCGATAGAAAAAATCTCTCTGGCCAGGTCGACGATCTCTTTAATGGTCGTCTGGACGCCGCTTCCGACGTTATAGATCGGGGCTCTTTCCGGTGAAGCCGGCCTGCAGGCCGCCAGATAAGCTTCCACCACATCATCTGTATAGATGAAATCCCGTGCTATGTCGGGATCCACCAGGGGCGGAAGATCTTTTTCGAGACCCTTTCTGATGATGGTGGGCATCAGCCTTCTCGGGTCCTCGTAGGGACCGTATACAGAATAGAGACGCAGGGTCGGGATATAGAGCTCTTTTCTGGCGGCGACATGGCGGCAGGCGGTGGTGGCTGCTGCCTTGGTCACGGCATAGTAACTGTTCGGCTCGACTCTCTCCGATTCCAGGGGTGCATGATCGCAGATGCCATATTCCGATGAGGAGCCGGTGTTGATAAAGACATCGAAGCCTGTCTCTGCGGCTGCCTCCAGGAGATTGATGGTGCTGGTCAGATTGGTGTCGACGATCTGTCGCCAGTCTTCCTGCCAGGAATAGTTCCCATAAGCGGCCAGGTGAAAGATCCAGTCCGCCCTGGCCTCTCCGGTGACGGCTCTGACGGCATCGAGATCGAGCAGGTCGAGAGAACGGACATCGAGGTCGTCGAGGATATCGTCTATACGCCAGGTGTCGGACTGGTCTCGGAGCAAGACCGTCACCCTGTGACCATCACGGAGCAAGCGTCTGGTCAGATTGGCTCCGACAAAGCCGCTTGCTCCGGTGATCAGGACTCTTTTACTCGCCAATTTCCGATTCTATTTGGCGACGAGGGTCTTGCCTTCGAGGATATTCTTGTAGTTGAAGACTTCGAGATACTGCCATGTGCGCAGCTCGATCTCCATCTTCTCCTCGTCGGTGAGCTCGTTTCCGGTAGCTATGTTGGACTCCGGAGTGGCTTTACGGATGGTGCCCCAGGGATAGATCTCTTTGAGCTCTTCGCCGTTCCAGGTAGGTGTCTTGAGGGAGTCGGCAGGCTTGAGACCGAGCTTCTCGCAAAGGGCTCCAAGTGTCTTGTAAGAATCGGCCATGACGTCTTCGGCTCTGACGATATGGAATCTGCCCGGGAACATCTTCTCGAAAAGCAGAGCGTAATGCTGGTTGGTGTTCCAGCCGAAGATATAGTCTTTGAGCGACATGGGCACCGGGCGCTTTTTGGTGTCGGCATAGGCTGACCAGGGATTGCGCACGACATGGAGGAAGTGGGCCTCGGGAAGCTCGGTGAGGATCTTGTCGGCATCCACTCCCAGGATCGGGCTGTAGCCTACATAGAAGGACTCTTTGCCGGTGGTCTTGTAGTCTTTCCAGGCTTCGAAAGTAGCCTGGAAGAAAGCCATGACATTCTTGGCGCTACTGCGGCCGGTCTTCTCGATGATCTTGCAATAGATTTCGCAACGCTCGTCGTCGTTGAATTCCATGGGCATATGCCGGAATTTGCTGACCTTGGGAGTGCGGGAGCGGATTTTGCCTTCTTCGTCGATGATCGCTTTGTAATCTTGATACGGTGTCGCATCCAGTGCGAAGACGGGCCAGCGGTACTTGACCGGGAAAAGGCTGGCCATCTGGTCCATCACCAGTCTGGTGCCGACCTGCGATTCGAAGGGATATACGAACATCTCGGGGTGACCATCGAGAAAACGATGGGTGGTGTTGCCGCCATTCTCGTACATGGCGCCCAGCATCAACAAACGGCACTGCTTACTCATCGACTACTCCTTTCAGTATTCTCAGTTTCAGTTATATATGTGTAGAACAATAATTTCTCTTCTTCTTCTCGCCTCTTGTCGGCAAAGGGGAAGCCGCGGCTCAAAGAGCCCGGTAGCCACTCGATGGCGAAGATCTGGTTGCCGCGCGGCCAGGTGAGGCTGCCCAGAATATCGCCAGATTCTAGATCAACAGCATGGATTCCGCAAACACTCTTGTTTACATCGAGACCGGGAGCATACTGGGAAAAGCGCGGAATCACTCTTGAAGTTCCGACAAAGGCGATTCCCCCGGTGATCGAGAGTCCCCGGGTCCAGCCCGGAAGTCTGGCGATCACCTCGAGGCGACCGGAGTCCGCGGCACCCAGCTCACCGTAGCCGCTGTTGTCGACATAGATCCGGTCATTGTAGAGCCTGGCTGAATGAGGTCTGGTGAGACCTTCGACGATCACCTCTCTTGTTTTGCCGTCGAAGATCACGCCCCGGCCGTCCACCGGATAGTCCGGGTCACCGGGTCTGAGCTCTTCTACGGCGGTGGAAGAAGCGGAGAAAAAAGATGTCTCGATGGAGGCGCCGGGAGCGATGGAGTTGAGCTGTATATGATTGCGACCGAAAATCGGCTCGCCGTCGTGCTCGATACAGGCAGGCCACCAGACTTTCCGGCTGCATCCCCGGGGCTCGAGCTCCACGATGGCGTTCTGACCGACCGAATTGGCGAAGAGACCTCCGTCGATCACTGCCAGGTCGTGCATATAGAAGCAGCCGGCATAGAACCTGGAGGCTACAGGCAGGAGCGCTCCTGTGACTGTATTCTCGCTGTTTTCCATCTTGTTATCTATGTCAAGTCTCGAGAGACGATCCCGTACCGGCATGAGCTCGAATACTTGGTTGGGATTCCGGGTGCTGGCCACATAGATGATGCCTTTCTCACGATCCACAGCCAGACCCGAAGGGTGGGGCATGTTGAAATAAGTGATCAGGGGAGAGCCGTCCACTACACTGAGAGCCATGAGCAGATGCTCGTATTCCCTGGTAATCAAAAGAGTGATATCCAGGCGCTCTAGAAGAGCGAAAAGATTGCTGTCAGCCTGGAATTCCAATAAACCTGGATCGGTTTTGCCTGCCTGTTCCCAGTGGCTGGTGACCTGGGCCGGATCCCGCCACTGGGCGTGGTGGCGCGACCAGATCGATTCGAGGGCGTCGGCGGAAGGGGTCTGAGACGTGGTGGCTGTGAGATCCGTCACTTGCCTTTCGTCCGCCTCCACATATCGTAAACGCCGTAATACATTTTCACCGCCGAATTGTAATTGGTGGTGGACTTGCCGCCGTGGCGCTGGGTGGAGAGGACCGGTACTTCGATCACCGGATAGCCTTCCTGGCGGCAGATCATATTGAACTCGGCGTCGATGAGATCGTTCTCTGATTCGAGGGCGAGCAATTTCTCGAAATGCCGGGGAAAGATTTTGGGGGTGCCGTTTATATCCCAGGTCGGTAGATCGAAAAGGGCGCGGCATTCGAGATTGTAGAGAAGGGAGCCCAGCCGCCGCCGCCAGCTGTCTCTGATCTTGCGGTTGGCCTTGACCACGACGTCGGGATAAGCGACCGCGTAAAGAAGAGTCAGGGAAAGTATCTCGGGGCTGGTGCGGGCGGAGTTCGTATAACAGAGCAGATCGCCTTTGCTTTCTTTGAGCCCGTGCTTTACGGCGAGGCCCCAGCCGCCTTTTTTGATATCGGTCCAGCGAACCGAGGGCAGAGTTTCGGCAAGCTCGCTGCAGATCTCCGGGGAGCGGTCCCGGCAGGCATTGGTCACGAGAATGAGCTCGTAAGGCATCGGAAGGCGTTCCAGCACCTTCTCGTATTCCTCGACGATTTCTCTGATATGGTCTTCCTGGTTATAGACCGGAAGCACCACCGATACAAGCGATGTGTTCACCCTGCTGTCGCCGCTAGCGCCTCCCTGGCCTTTGCGATGATTTTCTCGTTGCTGATTCCATATTTGTCGTGGAGATAATCTTGAGAGCCGGTGAGACCGTCCGGGGAAAGTCTCAGGGCATTGCGAATCACTCTGGTATCGAGATTGTTTTCGGCAGCCACTTCACAGACCAGGGAGCCGAGACCTCCTGAGACATAATGAGCCTCTACGGTGAGCACCGTCCGGAATCGTCTCATCTGAGCGATGAGATCGCTTACCGGAGGCGGGTTTATACTGGCCACGACAAGATGCGCGCAGGAGAGTCCTTCTTTTTCCAGGACCTCGATGGCGTGGGCGACATCGCATGATATCGCGCCCATGGTGATGAAGAGCAGGTCTTTGCCGTCTCTGACGAGCTGGGCTCTACCGAGATCGAAATCGCCTTCGAGACCCGGCACTATCGGCTTGTCGTTCTTCCCAAGCCGGTAATAGACAGGGCCTTCCATATCCCAGGTAGCATTCAACGCTGTCTCTGTCTGTCTGGAATCAGCCGGGGCGATGACGGTCATGCCGGGCTGGATCCGCATGATACCGACATCCTCGAGACCATAATGAGTGGCGCCGTTGTGACCGTATTCGAAGCCGCCGCCGACGCCGACTATGCGGACCGGCAGATGATTGAGGATGGCGCCGTTACGGATGAACTCATAAGGGCGCAGGGTGGCGAAAGTGACGATGGAATAGACGAAAGGAATGAAGCCTGCTTCAGCCAGCCCGGTGGCGACACCGACCATGTTCTGCTCGGCGGCTCCCATATTGAAGAAACGGTCCGGGTGTTTATCGGAGAAGGGCTCCAGGGCCATGAATCCCAGATCACCGGTAAGCAGGCAGATTCTTTCATCTTTTTCAGCCAGTTCGGCCAGTTTTCGGGCAAAAGCGCCGCGCATTATCCTGCTACCTCCGCAATCGCTTCATCATACTGCTCGTCATTTAAGGGCAGATAGTGCCACTTTATCTG
>JAGQHH010000778.1 GCA_020431945.1 Cyanobacteria bacterium HKST-UBA02
TAAGCTTCTCAGCCGACGGTAGCGTTTCTTTGGATCATATTAGAGTGTTCGGAACAGGCAACACTAGCTGGATAGGAAAAACACAGCCTACGGAAGAGCAAATTGAAAAATGGACAAGCATCATAGAACGACAGCGCTCTGAGTACTTCGCCAAAAAGAATCAAAAGTGTTTACCACAGAAGTCGCAGTGCGATGATGAGCAACAGATTCGAAAGGTTGTTCAGTTACTCCAAAGGCCCGAGCATGACATGTTTCTGGCTCAATATAAGACACCCGAATATGAAATAGCACAGATCGGCTGGATTCACGGATTGGCTGAATACGAGATCATGCGTTCGCCGTTACTGGCAGCCTATCACCAGCTATATGTAAGACTCGGGATGAACGAGGCTTATTCTACGGGAGGTGCTGAAAGAGCGACAGCCTGCGTTCCACAAAGGAAAGTCATTATTAGTGAGGTTATGCCGCTGTCTGACGTCCTTGCCGGAGATTATGGCAAGCGCTACGAGGCTATCCGTGTTCAGGTGGAGGAAATTCGACCGGACCTTGTGCAGGAAGCCGTTACTGCTATGGAGTCCATAGAGCGAGCGCGCGGTGGAGAAGCTTGTGTTGCGATCATAAATGACTTCAGCTGGGACGTTTACTTGGAAAAGATTAAATCAATGGAAATCTCATTCGACGCGCTAGGCACTCCTATTTTGCCGGCTGTAGCCAGCGCCAATCCTGAGCCGGTGCCAATGACTGAAGCTCAAAGGGAATTGCTAGAATCGATCATCACTCAGAAGCGGACAGAAAACGATGCTAGAAGAACAAGTCGTAGACGCCTTTCTCGGTAACATCAAGAAAGAAAAGGATGTTTACCTACCTTTCATGGCTATGTTGCGAGCCCAAGGGTACAAAAAGGTACATTTGCTTGCCGGGCACTATGAACATGGCAAGGACGTTATCGCACAGCGCGTCAACGAGAAATCCCAAATCATTCAATATGTGTTTCCAATCAAGAAAGGCGATATTTCTCAGGACAAATTTGGCAAACTTCGCGACCAACTTAACGAGTGTGTCGATTATAGCTATGCACATGCCGACTTCGACTCCAAGGCGTTTCGTCAGATTGTCGTTGTTTTCCCCGGAGAACTGATCGGAAAAGTCGGTGAGTGGATTCAACACTTCAACGAGAATACCGCACCTAGACTCGGCATCCGTCCTATAGAAGTGTGGGGACGAAGCAAACTGAAAGAGCTTTTTCGCTCGGAAAACTGTTTGATGAAATTGGACTGGGTGCAAACCGGCGGATTCTTGAAGGACATTCTTAGCGGTGCTGGCTTTAGCTATATCGAGCAACAGACTCAATCATGGGCTACTGACTCAGCAAGTTCCGAAGACCTTTGGACAAGGGCTGTAGAAGTAGGCATCTTATGGTCGTTTCTGAGACAGTCAGATTTGAGGCTGCATGCAACACACTTGACTCTTTGCCTATTGCGTGCGGCTATATATGCAGAAGCAGCTAAGAAAATCTCGAAAGACGAATCATTTGATTTCTGCAGCTTCGTGATAAAAGCACTTTATGACGACACCAAAGAACTCTTAGATTGGTTTGCGGCTGTACCTAGCGACGAGCGCATAATTGCCCTCGTGAGAGTTAGCGGTACTGAGTTAGTCGAATTCAATGTGCGAATGACCTTGATTCTTCAAACAATCAGCCTCGCAGTGCTCAATCAGAGTCTTTCCGAAGTAGAAAGAGCGGTGGCAAAAGAACTGTTTGAATTGTGCCTGAGGGTTGAGGCTCTTCGGAAGCCCATTTCGGACAATTATGCGACATCAGTAATTACCATCATAACTGCAGCAGTATCTTTGAATATCGATGTGGGACCTTACTTACGAGCATTGGCTCAATGGATTTGTGAGTCTTATTCAGACGGCAACCCTGGACTTGCCAGCGCCGGCTCGATGCCAAAAGAAGAGATTTGGCGAACCTGCGGTGCACCTATCGATATGAAAGATTACCAACCCACATTGAACAGCATGCTTGCTGCAGTTGTACTCGATCTCTGTTCCATTCTGTATCTCCCGGATCTTTACAACGATGCCAATTCAGACTTTCGAGCCTTGGGTATATTTCCCGTCCGGAAGATCCCCGCAAACTTGCCGGACGAATTGCTGATCGGCAAGATGGCGTGTCACGTGCCTCCGCATCACGACTACGAAGAATCCTGGAGGGGAGAAGAAGGATGGATAAATGCCGGTGCTCACAGGAGAGCGGATGAACCACGCTTTTTTATAGACGGACGAAGAAACTGGGTAGCGCCGGCAATATCACTCGTACTGCGCGATAGATGGTGGCTCAAATCGCTTCGGGAATTGACCAGCAGAGGAGACGTGTCAGG
>JAGQHH010000779.1 GCA_020431945.1 Cyanobacteria bacterium HKST-UBA02
AATGTCGCTTCCCGTCGACCTTTCGGGGCTGACCGTCTCGGGGTCGCCGAAGGGGTATAAATGCTCTTGCCTTCTTTAATGCAATCTGTCTTGGCGAAGATAGCTACAGGTATCAGAAGTTTCCACATGTCAGTAAATACCCACCCCACTTTCTAGGATCCGAATCCTTGTTTCTTCCCTCAATCATCACTTCTCGTAGCGCTTCTGGTAACTTCTTATCTTGAAATAGCCAATAACTGTAAAACATGAAAATCATGTCTTCAGAAAAATCATCGTCAAGATCCGGGATAGTGGAAAGTACTGAGCATGCACCTGACGCCAGGAACGCCCGCGCAATACCATTCACTCCGTCTGCGGACGCGTGTCCATCAGCTGATCTACATAGATTCAAGACTACGAGCCTGGCTCTCATTTTTTGTCGACCTATGTCACTCGTACATAGAATGCCATCATCTAAATCTGTGGGCGCCAATGCAATATTACCTTTTGAAAAAGGGTGATTTGGATCAAACCAGATTGAATGCGTTGCTAGGTGGATTATTGGAGCTGAGGCAGAAGCGGCCAAAAAGCATTCCTTTGTGGCTTGAGGACCAATAATGGGTGCGACCTCCAGCAACTGAGCTATATTTCTTGCTTCTTTCTCGGAATAGTCTAGAGATTCGAGCCTGAACCAATCCTGAGATTCATCATCCCATGCTTTAGGCATAGTCGGATTTCCGATTATTAGGGCGGGTGCTTGATTGTTCTCGCTCGCAGACTCTACATGCCGTTCTGTCATCATCTGGAAGAAGAGAATTGAGGGCGCTGTAGAAATTGCCAATCGATCAATTAAAAACTCATGTTCCTTTGATACTAAGAGTCCATATGGTATAGCGGGAAGATTGGTATCAGGAACAATCACCAACCAGGCAACTTTAGCTAAGTGTGGCTCGAACGGTTTAACAATGTATTCGTAGAGCTCATGTAGGTAATTCATAGTACATGGTACGGTAGGAGAGGTTTGGCTTCGTACGGGGCAAACTGGTAACTCACAAGCAAACTCGGTTAAATACTGATAAGCCAAATCCGCTAGATCCAACAGTGGTGGCGTATACGGTGTTCCATGGTTTGTAAGGTCTACTGTGCTGAAGACAATTGATCGATCTGATTTGATAAGCCAAGAGAATAGCTCGTCACCATGATTACTATATAGTAGGAATGCAGCATCCTTGCAGTTTTCAACTATATCTAGTAGGTCAGTTACCGTTTCAACAGGACGACTATTGCCATTGCTCGAATCCTTGTAGAATGCATCTTTTAGTGCCAATCCTCTTCTCTTCTCTGCGATTACCAGCGCCTCGTCTACTCTCTTTTGTTTCACAAGAACCTTTTCAAGACTTGAGTAAGTATGCGCAAATCGATTGAGAAATCCAAGATTTGCAGGATCCGCTCCTCTCAGTTGACCCCTCACCAGTTCACTAAGTTCAATGCTCTTCCTATAAAAGTCTTCCGCCAAACTTAGGTTTATGGAAGAATATTCGTCTCCGAGTAGATCTGTAATTTGTACTTCCAGCAAGGGTCTTTCTTTCGCAAAGCGCAGTGCTTTTCTTAGAATTGGAATGTGGGAGTTACCTGAGTCAATAGCCTTTAGAATTCCAAACATGTCCGCATAAATTTGTGCCAAGGCTGATTCGTTTTTTTGTTGTCGGGCGATACGAAGAGCCTCTGTGCAATAAGACCAGGCGTTTTTGTCATTTTGCAATAGTGAATTAGACTTACTCAGGAATAACAAAATATCCACCTGAAGTTCGTCCATCTGCGAATTTTGAGCTAGTTTTAAGGCCTTACTTAGTACTTCTATTGAGTCACTATAAGCCCGACCAATATGAAGTCCTTGGCCAATTCTGAGCAAACTATGGGCTCGTTCTTCCTCGGGGAAGCTATCGAGAATCTCTTCCAGGCGAGCACAGTAGTGGAATCCAAGGTCGTTACATCCAATAC
>JAGQHH010000080.1 GCA_020431945.1 Cyanobacteria bacterium HKST-UBA02
GCATCGGCGGCGGCATGGGCATTGCGATTATTCTCGAACGGCTATGAAAACAGGCTGGGCTCAGCCCTTGCCCCAGTAAGTGACATACTTGTTGGGTTTGACCGGCTCCGGATCTTCGTCACCTTCTCTGGTATAGAAGTGCTTGGAGTAGGTATCGGAAGCCTTGGGCTCTTTGCTCTCTTCGGCGGTCTCCACCTTGCGGTGGTTCCGGTGCCGATAACGTGAATAGACTATTTCGGGCAGGATCGATGGAGCATAGGCGGGAGGTGGCGGGACCAGACCGCTGGCCCGGTGCTTTTTAGTCGACCTGACAGCCTTCTTCTTGGCTGTTTTCTTGCTGTGACTGGTCGTTTTGTGGGTCGATTTGCCGGCTGTGGCGGTCTGGCCGGCGATAGCTGCCTGACCAAAACATGTCAGCATAAGGGCTAGGCTCAAGCATGCTGTCTTCTTCAGTGGTTTCATAAGTCCCCCTGCTTCGACCGTTGCTATGAAAAATCGAAGCGGTGTTTGCACCTTATGACATATTACCATTTTGAGATTGGCTTAAACTTCTGCCCCTTGACAATGTCGTGCTATAAGTCATGTCAAGGAGAGAGGGTCGCGGCAGAATGCCCTAACTCTAGCGATAGTAGCAGGGCTCAGTCCGGCAGCATCGAATACAATACTGTCGATAGATTCAATCCGCTCGATGGTATCAGTCGGATCCGGACCAGCGTCGAAGCCTGATCTTGCCAGGTCCTCCAGTCTGCGTTTTTGCGCTGCCGACAGCTCGATGAGCGGAATCCGGCTCACATAGCCGGATGTGATCATATTGGTTCGTAGCAGGACCGCCCTGACGATGAAAGTCACCAGGCTGCTGTTGAGATAGGCGATCAGCCACCAGATATCCGCAGGCGGGGCGATGATATTGGGGTTGACACCATATGTGGCGCCAGCCGGAAGATAGCAGGCCGAAAATGGAATGCCCATGCTCGAGCATGTGATGCCTTCTTTGAAGAGAAGTGCCTTGTTGCGGACCATGAAATTCGGCACCTGTTTCTCGATCGTCAGGAAATCATCCGGCAGGTAGCCGTCAGGCTCGGTGAAGAACTTTCTGCTTCCGGGATTCTTGTAGAAGGGGATTGAGAAGCCCGGTTTGCGCTCCGCCGAGAGATAGAGACGGTCATTGCCGGTGGAGATGCCGGTTATGCAAGAGAAAACATCGCCGAGTCTGGGATTCTGAAAAAGGTCGAAGATTTCCGCCGGACAGCCGGGCAGGAGTTGCTTGCGATCTCGTTCCAGGACGATACTGGCAAGGGATACGCTGGCCATGCGCTTGTTCTCGAGTTGTTTTTCGAAGGTGCCAGTATCTCTGGGCCGGTCAGCGATGCATACCGCTCCCTGGTAATTCTTGCCTTTTTGAAGAACCAGCAGGCAGGTCCTCACCTCGGCTTTCTGTTTTAGAAAGAGATCCCGGGGGCAGAGTATGAGCTCGTGCAGGGAGCATTGCTCGAGAATTTTTTCCCGGAGCCCCTGGTGCGTTCCGCCTGTAAGAAAAGAATCGAAGGTGATGGCGGCTATGAAAGCACCGTCTTTTGCCAGGTCGATCATGGCAGCCAGGAACATCGAATACATATTGCCGGCACCGGTATCCGGAAAGGCCCGGCGAAGCTCCTGGCGCCGCTCCCTTATATAGCTTGTCTCATGGCAGTTATAGGGGGGATTGGCGATATAGAAGTCATAATCGAGCTGCCTGCCTTTCTTCGCGATATAGAACTCCAGGAAGTCCTGCTTCCGGAAGGAGCTGCGATGGCGCCAGCCATAGTCATGAATGTCGAAAGAGTCGACTGTCACGCCGGCGTCGATCAGACCGCCTGTCAGCTCTTCCTTGCCTGCGCAGGGATCGAGGGCGGTCTTGCCGTGAGGATTACGCGAGAGCAGGGCTCCGGTGAGATAGTCGGCTATGAAAGAAGGCGTGGAGTAATAGCCTTTTTCGCGTCGGTCTATGCTTTCTTTTTCGATTAGAAGAACGGATTTCGCGTGCCTGCCCATAGGCAGATTATATAAGTCCCTATTCGAACCATTTTGTCCGGCGTCTCAATTTCTGGTCCCGGGGCGAATGGACGTTTTTGGAGTCGATCGGATCCCAGGTCGCCACCGACTGTCCCCACCAGGCTTTCAGGTCCACGGCGGTATCGTCGGTCGAGCGTGGCTTGCGAGAGGCCCGGAGCGGATCTTCCTTGGGTTTGGAATCGTTCTTGAACTCATCGAAGAGCTTTTTGAAATTGTCTTCTACTTCTTTTGCTTCTTCATTCCTTTGAAAGGCTATTTCGGTAGTCGAGCGCATCTGCACGGGACTTTCTCCCATTCTTGTCGCGAGTTGATCGAGATTGCCTTGCCAGTGGTGTCCCTGGGGTTCGGCCTGTTCGGCCAGGGGCTCATCTTTTTTCAGAAACTTAAGCGATCGAAGGGCATCAAGAATGCTTCTGATCATGTTGCTTACTCCAGTAAATGCGGTATAGGCCACAAATGGTTATGCCCATGACATCCCGGTGGTAACAGATTAGCCCGGGGGGCTCGATTTGATTAAGCTTTGTTTACACAAAACGCCCGGTTTGTTGAGAACCGAGCGCTTTGCGTGCGTTGGAAGGCTTTCTAGCTGGCTGCTATTTCCGGGACCAGACTGAGGGTCATGGGCGTGGTCTCGGCCAGGGGCAGCTCCAGGCGCAGCTGGTATTCGCCCGGAGGCTCGAAGCAATGAATGCATCGCGCTTCGTACTGGCAGTCCCCGACGAGGATCTGCTCGTCTGAGTGGACCATGCGCTGAGTGCGGCAGGCGAAGTCCGAGCCGCATTTACGGCAAACGGCGAGAAGCTTGTCCACACGGTCGGCCATGGCCATGAGCTGAGGCATATGACCGAAAGGCTCGCCTCTGTAATCCAGATCCAGACCGGAAGCGATGATTTTCTTCTTCTGCCGGAGCAGGGTTTTGACCACAGGAATGATTTCCGGTCCATAGAACTGGCACTCATCCAGGCCGATGACCACGGCATGAGAGGAGTATTTGAGGATATCGTTGGCAGTTTCGGTGACGATGGCCTGGGAAGCCAGTCCATTTCTCGATTCGACGTGATTTTCCTTCGATCTGGTGTCTGTCTTGGGCCTGACTATGATGGTAGGCAGATAGGCCAGACGAGCTCTTTCGATGCGGCGAATCAGTTCGCTGCTCTTTCCGGCGCTCATACAACCGACGATAACTTCGAGTCTATATCCGCTGAGCATTATTCAATGGATCTCCAGGTGGTCTCCGGGATGAGGATCATGCTTCAGGAAGCTTGCTGTTTGTGGTAAACGCAAGATCTGGTCTCGCTTTTCGCCCCTGAAGGCAACCCTATGGTAACCAAATTTCACGCCCTGGATCGTGCCGGCGTCTCAAGATTATTTAATAGAGTCGTCGCTGGCCCGCATTCGTCCGGGCGTAGTCATGAACCGATGATGAAAGAGTCTATCCAGCTCGCTTTCGGTGATCAGCTTGGTTTCCAGTAAAAAATCCTTTACATCCTGTCCCGAGGCTGAAGCCCGGCTCACCACCTCCGAGGCTTTTTGATAGCCGAGCTCGGTGGATAGCGCTGCCACCAGGGCTCCGGAGCGCTCGAAGGCTTCCCGGCAACGGGGCGAATTGGCTGTAACCCTGGCCAGGCAGTGGGTGGAGAAGGACAATATGCCTTTTTCCAGAATCGCCATGGACGAGAGAATGTTGTGGCTGATCAGGGGTGTCATGCTGTTGGTCTCGAGCTGGCCGGACTGGGCAGCCAGAGTGACTACATGGTCGTTCCCCAGGACCTGGAAGCAGATCATCGCCAGGTCTTCGGTGAGAGGCGGGATGGGGGCTTCGCTCATCAGGTCCGGGAGCAGGTCCGACGGCGCTGTCAGCACCTCGGGCAGGACAATCTCGGCAAAGCCCGTGGCTGGACCCGAGGAAAGCAGGCGCAGGTCGTTGGCTACCTTGATCAGGTCCACAGCCAGCTCTTTCAGGCTCGAGGAGAACTCCACGAAGTCCCCCATAGAGCTGCCCAGGCGGAAATAATCGTCGGCGGCTTTCAGCTCCAGACCGGTGCTGCTGGAGAGAATATCTACTATCCGTCTTTGAAAATCGGTGGTGGCGTTATAGCCGGTGCCCACGAAAGTGCCACCGAGGTTGATTTCTTTCAGTCCCTCCGCCGATTCCTGAATGCGTCTCAGACTCTTCTCCACCGCCGAGCCGTAAGCGTTGAATTCCTGACCGAGGGTGACCGGCACCGAATCCCTTAGATAAGTACGTCCGGGCTTGACTATGCGCTCGAACTCCAGAGACTTGCGGCGCAGGAGTCGCTCGAGATCGAGAAGGCAGGTTTTGAACTGGCTGAGATAAAGAAGAATGGCGATTCGGGAAGCGGTGATATAAGCATCCCCGGGGGCCTGGCTGAGATTGACATGACGCTCCGGATGGATGCGATCGTGTATGCCGGGCTGACCGCCCAGGATCTCGCCGGCGCGATTGGCCACGACTTCACTGGCATTTATATTGAGGGCGATGCCCGAGCCCCCGCAAAGCGAGTCCACGGCGCTCTGGTCGCCGAGCTCTCCCTGCAGGATCTCATTGCAGGCCGTGACGATGGCCGTGCTGAGGCTCTCATCGATAATGCCGAGCTCACCATTGGTGGTGGCGCATGCTTTCTTGACGTGCACCATCGCCTCGAAGAGTTTCGGATGGACGCGCTGACCGCTGGCTCCGAAATACTCCAGGCAGCGAGCAGTCGACACTCCCCAGAAGGCTCCTGCCGGGATGGTCATCTCACCGAGGTGATCCTGCTCTACTCGCGATTGGGTTTTACGTGTGGCCACGAAAAGAAGAATTCCGCTGCTGCAAAAAGTGAAGTAAGCATACCTCAAATCTCACTGTTGAGTAAGCGATTGCAGGAGGCTTTCAGCGAGACCAGCCAGGTCGGGGTGAATATCTCTGGCTTCGGCAGTGGTCAGAGGAGCCAGCTCTTTGCGGGCATCTTCGGTCTGTCCGAGACCCAGAAAGGCCAGGCTTTTCAAGTAAGCTGAGCGAGAGCGGTCGAAGCCCAGGGCATCGCATTTGCGAAGCTGGTCCAGGGCGTCTTGATAGCGACCGGCCCGGAGATAAGCTGTAGCCAGATGAAGATAAGCCAGGCCGTTTTGCGGATCGATGGCGATGGCGCGCTGGTAATCGAAAGTAGCTTCTTTCAGGTAATCCAGCTTGCTCAGAGAGTTGCCAAGGTTGATGCGCAGCTCGGCGCAGTCCATATTGGCTACCGTGGCCAGTTTCAGGGACCAGACATAGTGCTGCACCGCTTCTTTCGTCCTTCCCTGGTCGTCGAGAGCGAGACCCTTCCAGAACCAGACTTCGAGGCTCCGGTTATTGAGCGCGATGGCTTGATTTAGAAAAGGGATGGCCTCCCGGGAGCGGTTCTCCTGAATGAGCTTCTGACCGCTACCGAGAAGCTCTTTGAAGCGCTCGATGCCTTCTCTGGTCGGTGGCGCCTGGGTATTGTCCGGCTCTTGCCTCGTCAATTCTGCCGATTCGGCGGCGCCGGCGGCTCCCGGGAATACCAGGGAGGCGAAAATAGCAATGACAGTTAAGTTAGTTTGGGGCTTGACCATACCGATCAATTCTACTGTTTCCTCTTTGTGGTATTAACAAGAGCCGTGAACGACCGTACAGACAATGATGATTGCGACAATCTCATCGAGGGCCTGAGCACCACCTGCCAGACCTGCGGTGCTCCTCTCTGCCTGCGCAAACAGGTGATCAATCTCGCTCTCGGCTTTCTCGACTCCATGCGCTGCCTGGTCTGTATAGGCCGGGAGAACGAGAAGGAACCGGAGAAGATCCTTGAAGATGTGAAAGTTTATATCTCGACCCGGGATTGCTTTGCCACCCAGTGGTTAAATTACAGGAATGTCTCAGCCTGCCCCGACCCGGACGGCTGTTTCCCTGATACATGTTTTCGGGAGTTCCTATGACCGAGCACGAGCTCAATCTGGAAGGTGTCGCCTGCCCGATGAATTTCGTCAAGACTCGTCTCTACCTGGACAAGATGGCTCAGGGCGAGCGCCTCAGCGTCACTCTCGATGCCGGCGAGCCGGTGGAGAGTGTGGCCCGGAGCGTCACAGCCGAAGGTCATGTGGTGGAGGAGCAGTTGGAACTGAGCGACGGTCTCTGGCGTCTGGTTATTCGTAAGGCTTGAAACGCTTTCATTGACATCATGACGACAATCTTTTATAACCTGCAGGATTATGGATCCTAAAATACCAGTTCTCTGCCTTTTGATGGCCCTCTCCCTGAGCGCAGGGGCGGCACGGGTCAGCGCCGCTCCGGACGGGACCGTGAAACAGGTCGCACCGACCCAGGCTTCCCTGGAAGAGTGCCGTAACGAGAGTGAAGCCAATCCCGGAGACGCCAAGATCAAGTTCAAGTATGCCGAGCTTCTGCGCGCTGCCGGTCAGAACGAGGAAGCCTGCCAGGCTTATTTGCAGGTAACCGAGATCGATGCTTCCAACTATGTCGCTTACCACTGGCTTTCTCAGATTTGTGACGATCAGGCGCAGTTGAGCGAAGCGGTCAGCAGGCTTGAATATCTCATGCAGACCAAGCCCAAGGATCTACTCCTGCGAGTTGCCCTTTCGGAGCTCCTGGAGAGGCAAGGCAACTATTATCGTGCTTCGCGTCCGCTTATCGATCTGATTTTTGCTGACGGCGTGCCTCCGGAATATGCCAAAAAGGTGGACGACCGGATCCGCTTCTTGCAAGCCAAAGCAAAAGAAGTACAGGTGAAGCGCAAAGCATCCGAAATCAAACTCGGGCATAATGAAGTCGATCTCCCGCTTCCCGGCGAGTCCCTCGAGAAAGGCCTCTATGCCTCTCGGCCGGACAACTCCGGCAGCGACTCGGAGTTCGGGAACACCAGGTTGCATCATTAGCTTCTCGCTTCTCAGGATCTCAGCATGCTTTCCATAAAGAATCAGCTTCTACTCGGACTATCGGTCTGCCTGGCTCTGTCGGCATGCCGCGCCACCATGCGCCCGGACGATTCGCTTCCCCGGCTTCAGAAGGCGGAGTCGAAGCAAGGCGACACTACTTCCGAAGCTTCGGAGGCTTCCATCAGCAATCCCACCGTGTCTTCCAACCTGGCGGAGGAAAAGGCAGTGACACCGGGCATCATCGAAGCCTGGAAGCTCGCCACGGTGGGCAAGGATGAGAAAGGGGCCATGGCTATTCTCGAAAAGCTCAACAAGGAGCATCCCAACATATCGACGGTTCAGTTCATGATGGGTCAGGTGCGTGAGCTCTACGGCAAGGACAAAGAGGCTGTGGACCACTACCAGAAAGCCGTGGTGATCAACAAATTCAGCTCCATGCAGACCTTCAAGCTCGCCGAGTCCATGCGCAAGTCCGGTGATTTCGAGGGCTCCCTGGTCTACTATCGCAAGCTCGGCGAGAATCTGGAGCGAGGCTCCGAGATGATCGAGCAGGATATAAAAGACAAAAAGGTCGAGTACACAGAAGGTACCGAGCGCCTGAACATGCAGAAGCAGCTCCTCGATTCGGTGCGGCTCGGTCTCGCGAAGTCCCTGGTGGAAGCCGGTGGTCATGAGGAAGAGGCTCTGCAAGTTTTGAGCAAGCTTCAGGGCAGGAGCCCTAAGGTCAAGGAAGACGCTCTGGCCACGCTCAAGAAACTGGTTGAAAAAAATCCCGCGAACGGACAAGCTAAGGACCTTCTAAATCGCTTCTAAAGTTCGCCAGGCAAGCCGATATACAGAGCTTCTTGTCGTACAATTGAAAACGATAGCGACTGCATATGTTTTTCGGGGGGTCTTTCTATGGTGAAAGAGACTGTGCAACGCCAGCCAGCCAAGGCTGCCGTTGAGGAGATAGCGGTAGACGGTTTCGACCATGTCGAGTTCTACGTCGGCAACGCCCTTCAGGCTTGCTACTACTATCACCGGGGCTTCGGTTTCGATGTGGTCGGCTATCGAGGTCTGGAGACCGGCGAGCGCGACAAGGTCTCTTATGTCCTCCAGCAGAGCGGTGTCAGACTGGTTCTCACCGGAGCCCTCAGCTCGGACAGCGAGATTGCCGAGCATGCTTACAAGCACGGCGACGGTGTCAAGACCGTAGGTTTCCGGGTGCGCGATGCTCGTAAGGCTTTCGAGACAGCCGTCGCCCGCGGTGCCGAGGCTCACGAGCAGCCGGCGGTCAGTGAGGACGAGGACGGACGTTTCGTCAGCGCTGCGGTCCGCACCTATGGTGATACCATCCATCGTTTTGTCGAGCGCCAGGACTATAAAGGTTGCTTCGCCCCGGGCTTCACTCCGGTGAACAAGAAAGCGAGCTCGACGGTGGGTCTGATGAGCATCGACCATATCGTCGGCAATGTCGAAGTCGATCGCATGGAATACTGGGTGGACTTCTACAAGAAAGTATTCGGTTTCTACGTATACCAGTACTTCGATGCCGACGACATCAGCACCAAGTATTCGGCTCTCGTCTCCAAAGTCATGGCGAACAAGAGCGGCACTATCAAGATGCCGATCAACGAGCCTGCCGAAGGGATTCGCAAGTCCCAGATTCAGGAGTATCTCGACTATTACACCGCCGGTGGTGTACAGCATATCGCCATCACCACGAAAGACATCATCAAGACCGTGGGCGAGCTCAAGGAGCGCGGTGTCGATTTCCTGACAGTGCCTCAGAGCTATTACGACACACTCACGGAGCGGGTCGGCGAGATCGAAGAAGACATCGAAGAGCTGGCCAAGCTGGGGATTCTTGTCGACCGCGAATCCGAGGGCTATCTCCTGCAGATCTTCACCAAACCTGTAGAAGACAGACCGACTCTCTTCTTCGAAGTGATTCAGAGAAAAGGTGCCAAAGGTTTCGGCAAAGGCAATTTCAAAGCTCTCTTCGAGTCCATCGAAAGAGAGCAGGCCCTGCGCGGCAACCTCTAGTCAGGGACGACCAACAGACTGCACAAAAGAGCCCGGGCATTGCCCGGGCTCTTTCTAATTCGTTTCAGCTATCGAACTGAATAACTTCTGCGAGCTTACTTGCGGAAGGTAACAGTGGCGATTTCGTTTTCGAATTTGACTTCGCCTTCGAAGCCGAATTCTTTGGCGAAAGCGGATACGCAGTTTGCGAAGCCGGCGCACATTTTCTCTTCTTGCTCTTTGTTCATGTGACCGCACTGCTTCATGGTGTTCCAGATGGCGCAGGAGAGGTACTTGAGGTGAGCTTCTTTCTCATCGCCGAAGATCTCGATCTTGCTGCCGAAAACGTTGGTTTCGAATTCAGCTTTGGCTTTGACGAGGTCGAGGGGAGTTTTGACGCCCATCTCTTTGTAGTGCTTGACCATCGGCATTCTGGTGAGAGCCTGGAACTCGTTGACAGCTTCTTCGCCGTGCTTGGCGAGAACGGTCATGGCAGCCATCATGTTGCTGGTGAAGGCGAGAGCTGTTTGCTTTTGGATTTGCTCTTGTTTCCACTCGGGCTTGATTTCGGTCTTTTGAAGTGTGGTAGTCATTTAAAACTCTCCAGTTAATACACAGGAATGAAAAAATTTCACTGACCCATTGTACGAGGCAGACAGCAAGGATTAGCCGCTTTTAAGACAAGTTTCGGCTTTGTTCTTGGCAAGGACCCGTTTCAAAGACCGGCTGCAGATACGGCTTCCAGGGCTTTCACCAGCTTTTCCATCTCTTCGGGACTGCCGATGGTGATCCGCACGCAGGAGGGCAGGCCGAATGGACCCAGTGGTCTCACGGCGATGCCGTGCCGGAGGAGCCCCATATTGAGAGCCGCTGCTCTTTCTTCGGAGCCCATCTCCACCATGACGAAGTTCGAGTAAGAAGGAGCGCGCTGGAAGCCCAGGCGGTCGAGATTCTCGTTGAGGAATCTCTTGCCTTCTTTATTGTTCTTCTTGGTGCGATCGAGAAAATCATGATCGTCCAGGGCCGCCAGACCGGCTGCCTGGGCCGGGATGCTGGGCTCGAAAGGAAGCTTGATACGATTGATATAGTCGATGAGGATCTCGTGACCGAGCCCGTAACCGACTCTCAGTCCCGCCATTCCATAAGCCTTCGAGAAAGTCCGCAGGGTGAGCACGTTGTCCAGGCGGTATTGCATGGAATTGGGAAAATCCATATCCGAGCTGGTGAAGTCTACATAGGCTTCATCGAGAATGACCAGGACGTGCTCCGGCACGCTCTTCATGAAAGTCTCGAATTGCTTGCGCTTGAAAATGGTGCCTGTGGGATTGTTGGGATTGCAGAGATAGACGATCTTGGTCTTGGGATTGATCGCCTCGGCAATGCTCTCGAGATCGAAAGTGTAATTCTTGAGCGGTACTGTATTGAGCTTGATTCCCTGGGCGTTGACCAGGACATAGAGCCCGATGAAAGTACCTTCCGAGGTGAGCACTTCGTCGTCGTTATGCAGGAACGCCCGGACTGTGTTGGCAAGGATGCTCTCGGAGCCGCTGCCGATGGCGACATTCTCGATCTTGGCGTGATAGTGATCGGCCAGGGCCTGTCTGAGCCTGGTGCCTCCCATCTCGGGATAGCGGTTGATGGTGTTGAGACACTCCCGCACCGCTTCCATGACGCTCTCGGGTGGGCCGAGGGAATTCTCGTTGCTCGCCAGGTTGATGAAATTGTCGATGCCGAGCTCTTGCTTGAGGATATCCGGCGGCTTTCCCGGTCGATAGGGCTTCAGGGCCATCACATGAGGAGGCACCAGCCCGGTGGGAAGGCTGTCGGTGATCGTGACATTGAGATCGGTGTTCGGCATGTCGTGTGAAAAAGTAACACTCCTGAACGGCAAATTCAATCATTCTCAAGACGGGAAGCCAGTCTAGTCAAGCGCTCGGAGAGCTAATCTCGGCGTATTGCGCTGTCTCGGGGCCCGGACTTACCTAAATGTCCCTGTTGTGCTACCATTTAGTGTTGAATGCGGGTGTAGTTCAATGGTAGAACGGTAGCCTTCCAAGCTGCACACGCGGGTTCGATTCCCGCTACCCGCTCCATTTATTATCCAGCCGATTTCCTCCGGGGCGCTATTGAAACAATGCTCCCGTCCCTGATAGACTGCTTTTCGTGCGTTTTCAGGGGTGGCTCTCGTGATTGCTGACAGGGTTAGTCTCAGCGACGTGCTCGTCGCGCAGAAAAGAATCAAAGGCTTCGTGCTCAACACACCGCTGGCCAAAAGCTACTGGTTGAGCGATGTTTCCAAGGCGGAAGTCTGGATGAAGCTGGAGAACCTCCAGAATACAGGCTCCTTCAAACTGCGTGGTGCTCTCAATGCCCTGAGCTGGGCCCGGGAAAAGGGTCTGGTAAAAGTCTTCTCTTCATCCATGGGCAACCATGCTCTGGGGGTTTCCCAGGCCGCCGTCTTCACCGAGCGTGAAGTGACTATCTGTCTTCCCGAGACCGTCTCCGCCGCCAAAGCCAAAAAGCTCGACCGGTACAGCGTCGGGATCATCAAGCATGGCGATGATCCCGAGGTCACCGAGCAGTTCGCCCGGCGTCTGGCTTCCGAGAAAAAAGGACTCTATATCTCTCCTTATAACAACCCCGAAGTGATCTGCGGTCAGGGCACCGTCGCTCTCGAGATGTTCGAGCGGGTTCCCAAGCTCTCCACCATCATCGTCGCTGTGGGCGGTGGCGGACTGGTGAGCGGCATCGCCACGGTGGCCAAGACTATCAATCCGTCATGCCGAATCGTCGGCGTTGTGGCAGCGAGCTCGCCCACCATGCAGAAAGCCTGCCGGGAAGGTCGCATCACCCAGTGTCCGCCTGTTCCTACCCTGGCCGACAGCATCTCGGGCAATATCGAGGCCGACTCCATCACTTTCCCCCTGGTCCAGGATCTTGTGGACGAGTGGGTAGCCGTGGACGAGACCGACATCGCCTCCACCATTTTCGAGTTCCTCGACAACGAAGGAATGCTCATCGAAGGCGCCGCCGCCTGTGCTGTGGCTGCCATCGCCAAGAAGCTGATCAACTTCAAGCCCAGGGAGAAAGTGGCGGTGGTTGTCTGCGGTGGCAATATCGCCCGCAAGCAGTGGCGCGAGGTGGTGGTCGAGCACCTGGTGGGTGCCGGCAAACCGGCCTGAGTCGCCCGGGTATCTCAATCTCTGTCACGTGTCACGGTACCCGTGATAGCCAAGACAGTAAAAACAATAAATTGATTTGCGAGGATCGAGCGATGTTGAGAAAAAGGTCGGTTGTCGTTGTTCTCAGCCTGGTATCGATGTTCTCATCGATATTGCTTTCTCCCCGGGCGCTCGCCCAGGACGCGAATTTTTCCCGGGAGGCGGTACCACAGTCGGTGAACAACCTCGACCTGTGCACCCTCGCTTATCAGCTCTACCATCAGTCTCTCTGTCTGCCTCTCGATCCCTGGTACGACCTGTTGTCCCGTGTCGGGAGCGACCGGCGCGACAACATCTGCCGTTTCACTCATGAGTACGCGGCACAACTGGGTGGTGCGCCGGCCAACCCGGTCTCCAGTTCAGACCAGGGCTATTACAGCGGTCCGAACTCGGCCCGGGGCTGGAGCGACAGCAATCTCAGGCTCGATCCCATCCTTACCAATTACAGGCATGTGGACGCGAGATTGCCTGCTTTCACCAGGGACGGTTCCTGTTTCATCGCCCTGCGCGCCCCTGCCTATGTCACCGACAACATCAAACTCATCGAAGGGATGCGCTATAGCATGAAGCCGGGCGGCTATCCTTCGAACAATCTCGAGCTGGTCCCGATTCGGCAGTACCCGAACGGCGAGGATCACCTGGTATTGTTCGAAGGAGGCACCGGTGTCTATGGGAGCTCCAGTCCTGCCTGGAGCTTGATGGGCTTCGTCATGATGCAGAAGACACCCACCGGCTACGACGCGCATATAGTTTTTCGCGGCAGCCGCAGCGGCTCTTCCCTGACCAAGACGGTCTGGAATGCCCAGGATGTGATCGGCGCTCCCAAAGGAAATCCCGACTGGATAACCGATCTGCAGAGCAGCAAGCAGATCGAGCAGCCTCTGGTGAGCAGAGTCGGCAAGGTGACCAAAGGCTTTGCCGAGGCGATCCCCACCATGCTCGGTCCGGTGGCTGCCTGCTGCAAATATCTTTCCCAGACCTATCCGGCGCCGGAGCATATCTATGTCACCGGTCACAGTCTCGGTGCCGGCCTGGCAAGCCAGTTCGCCAGCGCCGTGGCCCAGGGAAGCTTCGGCGATGAGCTCAAACAGGAAGTGGTTGGTTGGCCCTGGGAGCAGACGACGCTAGTCGCCTTCGCCCAGCCTATCCCTGGCGATCCTGCATGGGCTGCCAGTTTCGATAAGATCTCGCCTTCTTCCCAGCACTTCTGGGTGGACGGCGATACCGTGGTGGAAGCATCATCGGGAACTCTAATGGGACTGCTCATAGACAAAGGGGAGCATGTCGGGGCTCAGAAAAAGCTTTCCAAGCTTTCCGGCTGCGAGGACAATCCTCACGAAGTCTTCGTCATCCGGGCGGCTCTCCTGAAAGACCTCGCCGGGAGCTCGGCACTGCCGGCGCAGCTCGCCCGGGAAAGCACCTGGGGCTATTATGAGAGCTTCAGCAAGATGCTGGCGGGCCAGCCTAAGAGCTTCGTCTATCCCGGCGCTCAGCCACCGTATATAGTGACCCGCGAGAATCTCAAGAGGGTCCTGCAAAATTACAATCTCGGTCCCGAATTCGATCGCTGGCTCGATCAGGTCTATTCCAGAATGATCTCCGACAAGAGCAGTTATATAGGATTCAAGTTCCAGAGCACCCTGGACGATCGTCGCAAGCTCGTCTCGGATATCGCCTCCTGGATGAGAAAGCCGACGGATGATAAGAACCGGGAGCTCGACAGTCTGGCCAGCGAGTTCGGTCTCATCGACGGCAATCTCGGTCTGACCGATGAGGAGCGCTGGATCTATCTCGGTTTGATTCTATCTCGGGCGCAGAAAGCCGACCTGTCTCTCGATGAGCTGATGACTCGCTCCGAGATCAGGAACGCCCTCGACTCGAAGGTGGAATAATTTTGCTGAGTTGATAGCGTCAAGTTCTGTGCCTTGACATGCCCCATAATAGCCTGGCTTCCGAGCGGTACTGCCCAGTTGTACAGTCCGCTCGCTTGACATGCATTCGGTATGTATGCTATATTAAGTGCATGAAATGTCAATAAAAATTCAGGCAATTTGATGAACGCACCCGTCACTACAGCAAAACCTACCGCCGCGGCCCTTCTGTCCCGGCGACTTCGAGCTGGCCGCGTATACCGACGGGAGGATCTCGCATCGGCTTCGAATGCAGTAGATCGCCATTTGAAGCAATTGCAAGATTCTGGGCGGCTAAGAAAGCTTGCCCAAGGGCTATATTACGTTCCTCGCCAGTCCGCATTTGGACCGGTTCCTCCAGAGGACTGCGAGCTTGTTGCAGCATTTTTGCGTGACAACGATTTCTTGTTGCTGTCACCTGCCAGCTATAACACGCTTGGATTGGGTGGAACTCAGCTCTACAACCGCACCGTTGTCTATAACCATAAAAGACACGGTCGATTCACGTTTGGCAATCGCACTTTCGACTTTCGAATGAAGCCGCGATTCCCGAACAAACTTTCCTCAGAGTTTCTGCTGGTGGATTTGCTCAATAATCTCGATGAACTCTCGGAGGAACGTGATGAGTTGATGCGCAATGCTCAAGCAAACTCGCATCAATTTGATCGTCAGAAGTTACTGCGGTCCGCTTCGAAATTCGGTACTGTAGCAACAAAAAAACTGATCAAGGAATGGCTTGATGTCTGAGTTCCTGCACAGGCGAGCAGATTTTTCAGACTTGCTGCGAATTGTCACGGAGCAAACCGGTATCACGCCGACCTTGGTCGAGAAAGACTATTGGATAATGCATTGCCTCTGGGCACTAAAGAAACAAGAGTTCACTTTTGAGTTGAAAGGCGGAACCTCTCTCTCGAAGGGATTTGGGATCATCAAGCGTTTCTCGGAAGATATCGATATTCGCTTTGAACCTCCTGCTGCAATGGATGTGAAAACGGGGAAGAATCACGACAAAGATATTCATATCGAATCGCGCAGAAAGTTTTACGACTGGCTAACTGCAGAGATTAATGTTCCTGACATAACTGCCTCGCGTGCCACCGAATATGATGATGAGCGACTGCGTAATGGTGGCATCAGGCTAACTTACGAAACAAAAACAGAAGAATTGCAGGGCGTGAAGCCTGGCATCCTATTGGAAGTAGGATTTGACGATACTACACCGAATACACCGGTAGACATTTCCTCCTGGGCAATGGAATCAGCCAGGACAAGCAATGTCGATGTGATAGACGGCCGTGCGCTCGGCATTCTGTGCTATAACCCCGAATTTACCTTCGTCGAAAAATTGCAGACTATCTCAACGAAGTTTCGTAAGTTTCGCGAAACAGGGAAAATACCGCCGAATTTCTTCCGTCATTACTACGATGTATATTGCCTACTTGAGGTTGACGAGGTCAAAGAGTTTATCGGAACTGACAAGTACGAAGAGAGAAAGAGACAGCGCTTTCCAAAGGCAGACGAATTGCGAATCGCAGCTAACCCCGCGTTCCTGTTCGAGAACAGTGAAGAGTTGGAAAGATTCAAAAAGGAGTACCAAGGAACAGAAGCCCTCTACTATGCGGGACAACCATCGCTCGCAGAGATAGCATCGAAAATCAAAGAACATATTGAACGTCTTTGAATGTGTGGCTCTGTCTCCATCACGCATGTACCACTATATAAGGTGGCATATCAATACTGGCCTTTATCTCGGCTGACCAAGGTTAGGGGACGCTGCGCTAGGCGTGCATTAGGCACGACGTTGTTGAGGTTGCCTGTCCCTGAGGCACTACAGCCTGTAGCATTCCCGAAACTCAACCAAAGGTATGCGAATTCTGTCTTAAGCAGCACCTGCTTGCACGGTTGAGATGGTTCATGCTTTATTAGTCCTGGTGTTAGATGGCAGGATGTGTAATGAAGGCCCTCCTGGAGACCCATGGAAGAAACCTTTGAGACCCGTGACCGGAAGCGACCGTTGAGGGTGTACCTGTGCGCCTGGGGTCTGGTGCTGAGCTTGAGCGCCAGCACCCCGCTGGCCGTTCTATCCGCCGACACCCCGACCGAAGGCGACGAGGCCCCGGTGCTGCGCAGCACCATTATCCAGACCGAGCGCGAACGTCCGCAAAGCCCGACCGTCAACACGGGGGATGTGCGTGTGGTGGCCCCCGGCACGGTGTTGGAGCTGGCTCTTTCGACCGAGATTGACGCCGACGTGACCGAGGAAGGCGATGAGTTCTTCGGCAAAATCATCAAGGACGTGCTGGTGGATGGCCGGCTGGTGATACCCAGGGGCACGGTGGTGCACGGGGTGCTCAGCATAATGGAAGGTCCGAAGCGCGCTGGTCGTGATGGCTATATCAATACCCGTTTTGATTATTTGATCACGCCTGATGGGCGTGAAGTCCCGATTGAGGGCGACAGCACCACTCAGGATTCCAAAGGCAAGGCCGCAGCCAAAGT
>JAGQHH010000780.1 GCA_020431945.1 Cyanobacteria bacterium HKST-UBA02
CCCAGCACATCGGTGCTTATCATGTCGAAGTCGAGCATGACGACGGCGTCAAGCAGATCGTATTCCTCGATACCCCTGGTCACGAAGCTTTCACAGCCATGCGCGCCCGGGGAGCCAAAGGTGCCGATATCGCGGTTCTGGTGGTGGCGGCGGACGACGGTGTCATGCCTCAAACCGTGGAAGCCATCGACCACGCCAAGGCAGCCGAAGTACCGATTATCGTAGCTGTGAATAAAGTCGACAAACCCGGCGCCGATCCCGATCGGGTGCTCACTCAATTGATGGAGCACGAGCTGGTCTCCGAGAACTTCGGCGGCGAGACAGTGACTGTCAACGTTTCGGCCAAGCAACGCACCGGTCTCGATGAGCTCCTCGATATGATCCTCCTGGTGGCGGATCTGCAGGACCTCCGGGCCAATCCCGCCAAGTTCGCCTCCGGCGTCATCGTCGAAGCCGAGCTCTCCCGCAGCAAGGGCGCGGTAGCCACAGCGCTTGTGCAGAACGGCACTCTCCGGGAAGGCGATTTCATCGTTGTCGGCTCCACCGGCGGCCGGGTCCGGGCGCTCTTCGACGACCGCGGTCATCGTGTGAAAGCTGCCGGTCCTTCCATGCCTGTGGAGGTCCTGGGTATCGACACGGTTCCCCAGGCCGGGGACAAGTTCGAAGTGGTGGACGATATCCAGCATATGAAGGATATGGTGGAGGACAGGAAAGACTCCGAAGTGGCCAAACGGGCTCACCATGTCACCCTCGAGTCTCTGCACGACATGCTCGAGTCCGGTGAAGTGAAAGAGCTGAACGTGATCATCAAAGCCGACGTTCAGGGTACCGCCGAAGCCATCGCCGATTCGGTACGCAAGCTCAGCGGCGCCGAGGTGCAGGTCCGTGTTCTGCGGGCCGCTTCCGGAGATATCTCCGAGAACGACGTCAACCTGGCAGCCAGCTCCGATGCCATCGTCATCGGCTTCAATTCGCATCCCGACCCCAATGCCCGCACCATCGCCGAGCAACAGGGAGTGGACGTCCGTACCTATAGCATCATCTATCAGATCACCGAAGACCTGAGCAAAGCCATCCAGGGTCTCCTGGAGCCCATCCGCGAAGAGGTCAAGCTCGGTACCGCCGAGATCAGACAGATCTTCAAAGTCGGCAAGGGCCTGGTCATCGGTGGATGCATGGTCCTGGACGGCAAGATCCAGCGTGGCGCCATCGCCCGTATCGAGCGGGACGGCAAACAAATTTACGACGGCCGGGTCGAGACCCTCAAGCGCTTCAAAGACGATGTCAGAGAAGTCGCCCAGGGCTTCGAATGCGGCATGAGCTTCGAGCGCTTCCATGAGATCGAAGAAGGCGACAAAGTCAACGTCTTTATCATCAAAGAGACCAAGCGCGAATAACGCCGACAAACGAGGTGACGCCATGACTGCTCAACGATCGCTTCGAGTTTCTCAATCGATTAAAAGAGAGCTCGCTTCGATGATATTGAAAGACCTGAAAGACGAGCGCATCTCCGGACTGGTCTCCATAGTCGACGTGGAATGCACGGCGGACTGCCGCTCGGCCAAAGTCTATGTCTCGGTGTTCGGCGACGAGGAAGCGCAGAAAAGCACTATGGAAGCTCTCAAAGAGCATGTCGGCTCGATCCGGGGCGAGATCTGCCGCCGCTTGCGGCTTCGCTTCGCT
>JAGQHH010000781.1 GCA_020431945.1 Cyanobacteria bacterium HKST-UBA02
GAAGTCCTTGCGGGCTTCGGTGATGTCTTTTCTGGTGATCCCGTCATTCTCGTCGAACCACTCGTCGTTGCTGTGCTCTTCGAGATCAGATACAGAATCTTTCAGGTAAGCAGGAGCTTGCTTGTAAGCAGCAAGCTCGTCCTTGCTGAGAAAACCGTTGCCGTCCTTGTCGATCTTGTCGAAGTCTTTCTCGGCAAGCTCCAGGGCTTTCATTCGCGTCTCGGCTTCGTTCAAATCAGCCCGGGTGACTCCGCTGTTCTCGTCGAACCACTCGTCGTTGTGCAGCTCCTCGAGCTTACTGATATTGCTCTTGAAAGTTTCGAGAGCCTGACGCTCAGGTTGACTCAGATCCTTGTGGTCTTTCAGATACTGATCCACTTCTTTGCGAGTAACGTAGTCATCATGATCCGCGTCGAGTTTGAGAAAACGGCTGCGAACATAGTCGATCTCCGAATCTGCCTCTTTCGGTGCGGCGGCACTGCCCACAGCCCTGCCGACTCCCGCGGCTGGGCCTTTCTTATGCCGAGCAGGAGTGGTCGTATCCGGTCCCGGATCGACCGGCTGATTCTGGTTGGGGTTGTTGTCTTGAGCTTGAGCCTGATCTTGCTCTTGCGTCTGATCTTGTTCTTGAGCCTGCGCCTGATTCTGGTCCGGGGTCTTGTTCTGGTTGGCCGCCGCGGCATCGCTCCCGGGATAAATGCCGTAGCCTCCTCCATACCTGATGTTGGGGTTATGGAAAAAGCCCTGGAGAATATTGTTGATCTGCTCCGGAGAAGGAAAGTCCTCGTAAAGACTGTTGATGGCATCCCGCGCCAGTTCGGCTTCGCTCTTGACGCCGCCGGTGATCTCCACCCCCGGGACCGGTGCAGTGCCGGCGCTTTCCTGCTGCTCCCGTCTCTGCTGCCTGGCGATGTCCACATCACCAGGCTCGACTTTGAAAGCTATATCGGGCGGAGGCATAAAGCGCGCATCGCCGCCATTTTGAGCTTCGCTGATTTCTCGGCTCATCCGATCTACCGTGATTAAGGGGCAAGGAAATATGAGTGGACTCCTGGATATACACGAGCCCGCCCCCTAATTGGACAGCCCTTCCAGGCAGTTTTAATAAAGCACGCCGAACCTTGCAGAGAGCCGCGGGAATCGCCCCTCGAGCTCATCGTCGTCACCCCAGGGCTCCCCGGCCGGGTCGTGGACGGGCTCGTACACGGAAGTGACCTGATCGAAATGGCTCCAGAGGTCTATCTGCCCAGTTCTCTCTTCGAAGACAAAATCCGCAGCATATCCGAGAAGCTCGTACTCGATAAGGTCCGGGGCATTCTCGAGATCACAGAGGCCGTCTGGATCGTCCAGTCCTTTCTCGAACACGTCTCGTCCCTGAAATATCAATCCGGTTCTGAAGTCGGTAAATCCATCGTCGCTGCAGCCACCGTTAATGACAACAGCAGCGCCCCAGAGATCCCAGGAGTATGCCTTTCCCTGGAGCTGGTAAAGAAGAAGTTGAAACTCTGCCAGCTCCAGGTCAGACAGGTCCGAAAGCTCACGCTTGAGGGCTGAGAGATGCTCCTCGACTGAAATTGTCCCTGTCCCTCTGGCTGTTTCCACTATCGACCAGAATCTGTCTTCTTTCAAAGATATCCCCCTCCCCGGGATAGGCTAATGAAGCTGGGCCATCTAAGTATCAATTATCTAGACCCTTGAGTGTAGCTTCCGAAACCCTTGATCTGTAAGTGTACAGGGGATCGTTTCTTTCTCTCTTCTCAAGGCAACCCGACTTACAAAAACCATTCCCCGGACTCTTACAGGCATTGCACTCCCCTCGTCAAACGAGCCGGATGAGTATGTCTCAGGGAATTGCTGCCACTGAGCCAGTCCTCGACCTTTCTAGAACCACAGGGAGCATGTCATGCATGACCATCTCATGTCCCAGGCCGCTTCCGCGCCTGGCTGGTTAATTTCGTCTCTTGGCGTCCTATTCCTCGGCTTCGCCCTCTTCTACACCTTCCGGCTCCTGCGTCCCTCCATGGTCCGCAAGGCAATCGGATTCTTCGACTTCGAAGGGGAAGCCGGACACGCCATCTGTATGCTCGCCATGTCGAGCCATCTAGCTTCCTGGCTGGTTCCCATCTCCGCCACCGTGTGGATCTGGGTGCTCGGCTTCGGAACTGTTTATTACGCCTTGCGCGCCCTCACCTGGGGACGCCTGCTTTCCTACAACAAACAATGGTGGGACTGGACCCATTCAGGCATGTATCTGGGCATGTTCGTCATGTTCCAGCCTCTGCCCCTGGGACCGGCTCTCGGCTTCATCTTCGACAGCCTCCTCACCCTCTTCTGGCTCTGGTTCTCCCTGCTCTATATCAGGGACAGCTATGTCGACTTGAGGGCTCGCAAGACGCTGTCTTTCGGCTCGGACCTGGCACACCTGGGAATGGGGCTGGCCATGCTGGTCATGTCGCTTTTCCCGGCGCTGCTCATGCCCCACCACCACCACGGCATGAACATGACCATGCCCGACCCGGTCATCTGCACCAGCCCGCAGGCTCCAGCAGATGCGCCGAACCACCAGCACCATAACCACTAACAAAGGGAGACCCCAAGATGCTTTATCCCATCGTTGGAATTGTTCTGCTCATTGTTTTCATACCGGTGGCTTACATCCTCTACGCCGAGCATGTGGACCGCCAGAACGACCGCGCCGAAGAGCTCCGCTTCCGGGCCATGAGCACCGCCGAAAGGCAGGAAGCTCTGGATGCAGCGCGGCGGGAGCTCGTGCAGGCTCACCGGTATCTCGACGACATGTACCGCCTCTGGCGAGGCTACAAGTGGGGA
>JAGQHH010000782.1 GCA_020431945.1 Cyanobacteria bacterium HKST-UBA02
CCGCCGACAGCATTCGCACAGGCACGCCCAGCGCCCGGGAGGCTCTGGGGGGATCGTTCTGGGATTATCTGGCCAGGTCCGAAAACCAGGACCAGCTCGAGCGCTTTAATGAAGCCATGACCAGAAGCTCCATCAATGCTGCCGAGCATGTTGTATCCGCCTATGATTTCAGCTCTCACAAGACGATAGTCGATATCGGGGGCGGTCAGGGGCTGCTTCTCATGCGCATCCTGGCTGCCAACTCGAATACCCGGGGCGTCCTCTTCGATCTGCCCCAGGGCCTGGGATCTGGAAAGGAATCTGGAAAAGAGCTCGCCTCGGAAATCGGCGACCGTATGGAGACGGTTTCGGGAAGCTTTCTGGAAAGCGCCCCGGCAGGCGGCGATCTCTACATAATGAAACACATAATGCACGACTGGGACGACCCCCGGTGCAAGATCATCCTGGATAACATCCATGCAGCCATGAAGCCCGACGGCCGCCTGATGATCATCGAAACAGTCCTGGACCGCATTGTCGAGGGGTCCGAGCTTTTCGCCCACTGGCTCGATCTCAATATGATGGTAGTGCTCGGTGGTCGCGAGCGCACCCTTGCGGAGTATCAGGCACTGCTTTCCGGCTCGGGTTTTCGCTTCCGGGACCTGATCGAGACCGGCGGTCATTCGTCCTTGATAGTCGCAGACCGAATATCAAGAGATATTGATAAGAAACACTGCATATAGTCCCGTCGCCCTTTCAATTGGCGGCGCAAGGGCGTAAGCTAATGCCGTTGAATTAAGCTTCGCGGGGCCCAGTTCGGGATGTGCGGCATCATTGCTATTTCAGGCACGGCAGATTCTGCTTATGAAGCTTTTTTCGGCCTGATGAACCTTCAGCACCGTGGTCAGGATGGCGCCGGAATCCTGACGGTAGACGACAAAGACCCACCCGGATTTCATATCCACAAAGGCTCGGGACTGATAGACAACGTCTTTTCAGAGCGCACTTTCAAGAATCTCAAGGGCAAGGCCGCCATCGGGCACGCTCGCTATGCCACGGTAGGCAAGAACAACCCCAATCTACTCCAGCCTTTTCTGGATTTCGATCGGGGAATCGGGCTCGCCCACAACGGCAATATAGTCAATTTCTATTCTCTTCGCGACCAGTGGCTCGAATCGCCTGCAGCCCTCAACAAGCGCGTGGCATCCGATTCGGAGCTGATCATGAGATTGCTCAGCGATTATCTCGAGGGCGTCGAGCAGGTCGGTCCCGAGAGCCTTTTCGAAGCCCTGGGCAAGCTTATGAAGACCCTGGTGGGAAGCTATTCGGTAGTGGGCATCACCGCCGGCGGAGACATATTCGGCTTCCGGGATCCCAACGGCATCAGACCTCTGGTTTTCGGCTCCAGAATCTCTCCTGAAAAAGAGCAGACTTATGCCCTGGGCAGCGAAAGCGTCGCCCTGCGTTTTCTCGGCTATAACGAGATCACCGAAGTCGGCGCCGGAGAAGCGGTCTATATCACCGCCGAAGGCACGGTGGCACGCAAGGTGATCGAGAAGCGCTCCAACTCGCCCTGCATGTTCGAATGGGTTTATTTCGCCCGGGTCGAATCGGAATTCTCAGACACCTCGGTCTACGAATCGCGCTTCCGCCTCGGGCTCCTGCTTGCGGAGCAGGTCAAGCAGGCTGGTATCGAAGCCGATATCGTGGTGCCGGTACCGGAGACCAGCCGGGCCTCCGCCATCGCCCTGGCCGAGGCTCTCAACCTGCCTTTCCGCGAGCTCCTCATAAAGAATCGCTATGTCAATCGCACCTTTATCCTTGACGATCAGCACTCGCGCCAGGAAGCGATCCGGCGCAAGCTCTTCCCCATCGAAGGCGAGTTCAGGGACAAGCGCTGCCTGATCGTGGACGACTCCATCGTGCGCGG
>JAGQHH010000081.1 GCA_020431945.1 Cyanobacteria bacterium HKST-UBA02
CATCAGAACAGCCACCCGCACCCTGTCTGTGGGCACGCTCGAGACAGGTCGCGCCTGGGCGACCATGCATACCTGCTCGACCATTTCCGGCGACGGCATGTCGCCTTCTTTCTGAGCCGCGGCGTTCACGGGCTCGTCGATGGTTCTCTGTGTGTCTTTTCCGGTCATGGCGCTCTATCTTACTATAAAAGACATACTTTTATTGACAACCGGGATGTCAGGCCGCCCAAACTTCATATTCCTGAATAATCCCGCTTCAATAGTCCCGCTTTCGGCACCACCGGTAATGCACAGACAGTCCGGCTACATTCCCAGTCGCCTCAGACGAGCCCTGGCACGCTCGGCATTGGCTCCGGTGGGAGCCTCTTTCAAATAGGTCTTATACTCGCTGGCGGCTTCTCTGGTCTTGTTGAGGCGCTCGAGGACGATAGCACGGTTGTAGTGCGCCACCGACAGCTTGCCCATGGACTGAGCGATAGCCAGGCTGTAGGCGGCGTCCGCCTCTTTCAGCCTGCCGCTGCGCTTGAGCAGGAGCCCGTAGAGGTTGTGGACCAGGGGGCAGAGCTGCTCGTGTTTGGCAGCCATAGCCATAGCCTGACGACATTCCCGCTCGGCACCCAGATAATCACCGCGCCGGCGCAGAGTCTGAGCGAGATTGTAATGCGCTTCGACGAGATCGCCCCGACTCAGGTCTATGGCCTTCTTGAAGGCAGTTATGGAGCCCTGATCTTTTTTCTGCTTCATGAGGGCGAATCCATAATTGTTCCAGGCTGATGGATCCTTTCGATAATCGCCATCCACCAGGCCTTTGAGCTCTCTCTCCGCCGAAGCGTACTCGCCCCGGGAGAGCATGGTAGAGACGACATCACGCCGGACACCGCCCACCGAGACATCGCGCGGGCCTGGATCGGTAGTCCCCTGGCGTCTGGCCATCAAAGCCTTGAGCTCATCGATCTTGGTCTGGGTATCCTGTCTGTAAGCCTTGTTCTTCTCGTAACCCAGGGACTTCTGGTAAGCATCCAGGGCCTCGTCCAGGCGGTTCTTGGCAGAGAGAATCAAGCCCAGATGGTAGTAAGCCAGCGAGTAATCGCTTTTCAGGGAAATCGCCTTGCGTACTTCCTTTTCCGCCCGATCATAGTCTTCCTGGCAGTAATAGACAGCCCCCAGTCCGTTATAAGCCGAATGGAAGTCCGGTTTGAGCTTGATTGCCTCGAGATAATGCTTGCAGGCTTCACCGTATTGCTTGGAGTCCCGCAGAACGTTAGCCAGGTTGTACTGGAGCTGCGGGTCCTTTCCCTGGACGATGCTCAGGGCCAGGTTAAAGAGCTGGGCAGCTTCCTTGAGCCGCTTTTCCTGATAGCGAACCGCTGCCAGGTTGGAGATGCTGGCCGAGAAAAGAGGATTGATCTCGATGGCTTTCTCGTAAGCCTCGGCAGCCCTTTTCAAATCCCCGGCTCTGTAATAAGTGAGACCCAGGTTGTTATAGGCCTCCGGAACCTCGGGATCGAGCTTGAGAGCAGCCTCGAACTCGGTCCTGGCCTTGACCAGCTCCCCCTGCTCCAGGAGCAAAGTGCCCTGCTCGAGCCTGAGGGCTACTTCCGTGGAATACTGGTTTTCGGTCTGGGCTCCGACAGCCCCTGCGCTCAAGAGTGAGGCGAAAAGGAGGCAGATCAATCTGGATTTGAAGACCGAGCCTTGCATGAGATTGATCATACAGAAACTTAGCGTTCTGGAACACCGGCAAACAGACATGTTAAGATACTCGTTTGCCTTCTCACCCTGCCTGCGCTGCAGCTTTTAGCAAAATGCAGCCGGAAACCCGAAAAAGAAATGCGTGAAAATCAACTGGCAGACGCGCTGCACTATTCATTTCTGAACTCCCCGAATTATGCCCGGCTGCTATCCCGGACGGCCCGAGCCAGCCATGCCGAGCTGAATATGGCCGGTCTCACCGACTCCGCCAAAAGCCTGGTGATGAGCTGTCTTCAGCACGAGATCAAACGTCCTCTCTTTCTTGTCGTCCAGGACAATCACACCGCCGCCCATTATCTCCAGGAGCTCTCTTATCTGAGCCGGTACAAAGTACTGCTCTACCCGGCTTCTGAAGTATCGCCCTACGAGCAGGTTCTGAGCTCGCCGGATAATGTCGCCTCCCAGATGGAGGTGCTGCAACTTCTCCTTTCCGAGCCGCAAGAACCATATGTGGTGGTAGTCGCCGCCCGCGCCCTCATGCAGAGGGTGCTGCCCGAGACGGTGCTCAAAAGCAATATCCTGAAATTCCATGTCGGCCAGAGCATCGAGACTGAAGATCTGGCAAGACGCCTGGTGCGCCTGGGTTATACCAGGGAGAGCCTGGTCACTCTCCGAGGCGAGTTCAGTATTCGGGGAGACATCGTCGATATCTTCCCGAGCTCCGGCGCCCCCATGCGCATCGAGCTTTTCGGCGACGAAATCGAGTCGATCAGGCTTTTCAGCATCGACAGCCAGCGCTCTGTGGAAGAGACCGAAACAGCGACTATACCGCCACGCTGGTGGGTGATTCTCGAAAGCGAGAACGAAGAGCGCGACAACCTGGTGGCAAAACTCCAGGAGATCACCGACCGGGAGATAGCCAAGCTCCCGGATCAGGCGGCCGACACCCTGCGATCGGTGATGGAGAACGACCTCACCGCCCTCGCCTCCGGCGGTTATCCGGAATCGGTGGAGTATTACGCCCCCTATATCCACGAGAAAGGCGAGCAGGAGAGCTTCGCCAGCCTGGTTGACTATGTGCCGGAAGAAGCCCTGATCGCCTTCGACGAATGGGACTCCGTCGCCCAGTCCCTGGCGTCTTATGAAGACAAGCTCTCGAAATCATTCAACGAAGGTCTGGAAAGCGGCAGGCTCCTGCCCCTTCCCGGTCCGCTGCATCTCGAGTCGGACCAGGTGCTCACCGGGTTCAAGAACCACCAGAGGATCTTCATATCAAGCCTGCCGGTTTTCGAGGAGCAGGACAAAGAGGCGGTGGTGGAGTTCACTGCCAAGCCCATCGAGAAATTCGGCAATCAAATGGATCTGGTGGTGGATAAAATCAGAGCCTGGCGCCAGGAGGGCTATCGGGTAGTGATTTCCACCGAGCAGCCCCAGAGGATCATGGGCATCCTGCGCGAATGGGACTGCCCGGCCCGTTATGTAGCCGGTCCCGGCGACTCGACCCAGGTTAGAAGTGGAGCTGGTGCCGGTCCCAGCCTCAACAATGAAGACGCCGAAAAGACTCCTCTCGAGCGCGACACCTCGGTCTTCGTCACCCGTTATGGATTTATCCACGGCTTTGTCATCCATGACGAGAAGCTCGTCTCCATCACCGACGGCGAGATGTTCGGTCTCAAACGCAAACCCACGGTCTACCGCAGACCAGCCACCGAAAAGAGCTATGAGCGATTCACCTCGGTTTCGGATCTGAAAGTCGGCGACTATGTGGTGCACATCAAGCAGGGAATCGGACAGTTCACCGGCGTCCAGCGCATCTCGGTGGACAAGCAGCAGCGTGAATATCTGACCGTTCAGTATGCCGGGGACGACAAGCTCTATGTGCCGGTGGACCAGATCAACCTGCTTTCCCGTTACCGCGGCGCCGGTGACCACGCCCCGAGACTCTCGAGGCTGGGGGGCGCCGAATGGGAATCCACCAAGAAAAGAGTAAAACGCTCGGTCAAACAGATTGCCGAGGATCTGGTCAATCTCTATGCCCTGCGCGCCAAGCAGGAAGGCTACCAGTGCGTGCCGGACACGCCCTGGCAGTACGAGATGGAAGAAGCATTTCCTTTCGAGGAGACCCCGGATCAATGGAAAGCCATTCAAGATCTGAAATCGGACCTCGAATCGAAAAAGCCTACTGACCGACTGATCTGCGGTGACGTGGGCTTCGGCAAAACCGAAGTCGCCATCCGGGGCATCTTCAAGACAGTGATGTCGGGTAAGCAGGCAGCCGTCCTGGTACCGACCACGATACTGGCTCAACAGCACTTCAATACCATCAGCGAGCGCTTCGCTCCCTACCCGATCAAAGTAGGTCTGCTCTCTCGCTTCCGCACCGCCAAAGAGCAGCGTGAAGTGGTGCGCCGTCTGGCCACCGGTGAATGCGACGTAGTGGTGGGCACCCACCGCATGCTCCAGAAAGACATAGGCTTCAAAGATCTCGGCCTGGTGATCATCGATGAGGAGCACCGTTTCGGAGTCGCCCACAAAGAGAAGCTCAAGCAGCTCCGGGTCATGGTGGACGTCCTCACCATGTCCGCCACCCCCATTCCCCGCACACTGCATATGGCACTATCGGGAACCCGGGACATGTCATTGATCAACACCCCGCCCACCAACCGCAGTCCGGTCAAGACCTTCGTGGGCGAATACAAGTTGCCCCTCGTGCGCACAGCCATCCTGCACGAGATGGAGCGTGGCGGACAGATTTATTTCGTCCACAACAGAGTGGACTCCATAGAGCAGATTTATATGGAGCTCAAGACCCTGGTGCCGGAGGCCAGGATCATCGTCGGTCACGGTCAGATGCCCGAGCGCGAGCTCGAGAATGTCATGCTCGCCTTCAACGCTCATGAATATGACATTCTGCTCTGCACCACCATCATCGAGTCCGGTCTCGACATCCCCAACGCCAATACGATCATCATCAATGAGGCGGATAAATTCGGACTGGCGCAGCTCTATCAGTTACGAGGCCGGGTCGGCCGCTCGGATGTCCAGGCCTATTCCTATTGTCTCTTCCGCCCCCAGAAAGTTCTCTCGGAACAGGCTCAAAGCCGCCTGAAAGCAATCAGGGAGTTCACTTCCCTGGGCTCCGGCTACCAGATCGCCCTGCGCGACATGGAGATCAGAGGAGTCGGCAATATTCTAGGCTCCGAGCAACACGGTCATATGATCTCGGTGGGCTTCGACCTCTATTGCAAGCTCCTGGGCGAGAGCATCAACGAGCTCAAGGGCAATACCGTGGCCACCGATCTCGACTCCCAGATCGACCTTAACGTCACTGCTTTCATCCCCGACACCTATATCCAGGACAACGAGCAGAGACTGATCGAATACAAGCGCCTGGCTGATGTCACCACTGAAAGAGAGCTGGACTTCCTTCTGGAAGAATGGAAAGACCGCTTCGGCACCATCCCCCGGGAAGCCCTCCAGCTGGTCAAGGTAATCAAGCTTCGTCTGCTTGCCAGCCTCGCCCAGGTGACCCAGATCAAGCCCGACATGATGGGTATAAGAATGATGGTCAATTACCGGTTGCAACAATGGCTGCCCATTCAGAACAGCCTGCCAAAAAATCTGGCACGGCTTACAATATATAAACCGGGGATTGCCGGAGGTCAGGGATCGAGTCCCTATATAACCGTAAAAGCAGACGGAATGTCCCCGGAAGAACAGCTCGATTTGATTCAGGATCTTCTTGATGCTATGGTTTCAAACAGTCAGGCCTGCCCCAGTTAAAGACGAATTCGCCAGGAGTTGGAATTGAGAGTAGCCTTGCTAGTATCGGTCGCCTCGCTCGTGGCTATCCCGCTGTTTGCAGGCGGCTGCACCCAGCCTGAAGCAAAGAAAGAGAGCACCGCCGTGACCCCCGGTCCGGAGACTCAAAAGCCCGGAGACATTCGGGTAGCCGGCTCGAAGCTGATTCATTTCCATGGCATCACCGAGAAGATCAACCGGGAGCGCATTCCCGAAACCGCCATCATCTGCACGGTGGGCGATGACGCCATCAATGTCAGCGACTATAAGAATGCTTTCCGGTACAAGCAGGGTCAGGCCAAGCAGATGCTGCAGCCGAATCCGCAGCTCCAGCGCAACCTTGTCAAACGAGCCGAGAACCTGGGCATAAAACTGACCGACGAAGAAGCGAAAAGTCTCCTGGAGAAGTCCAAGGCACAGGGAGGCAAACAGCTTCAGGACATGTTCAAGTCGGGCAAGGTGAAAGAGAAGGATTTCGACAAACAGGTCCTGCAAATGGGTCTGGCTTTGAAAGCCACCAACCACGAGATCGAGGAGAACCTTCTCAACGAGATGATCAACAATTCTCTCCTTCTCCAGGCAGCCCGGCATGCCGGTCTCGGCAAGACAGCCTTCAACAGGTATGTGGAGTTCAAGCACTCCCCCAACTACAAAGAGGCTCTCAAGCTCACCACTCTCACCCCGAACCAGCTCAAAGACGCCGTCATCGAGGACTTTCTCATCTCGCTGATGAAAGAGAAAATCATCAAAAAGGCCGAGATCAGCGACAAGTCGGTGTACGACGTTTATTTGAGTATGCGGGACCAGCGTTTCCGGCACCCGGGCAGGTTTCGCTGGAGCCAGATTTTCGTAGCAGCGCCCCTGGCTGACTTCGGTATCTATCCGAGCATGGCCACGGCAATCAAGCGCGAATATCCGAAGAAAACAGCCCAGGAGCAAGCCGAGATGGTGAAGAGTCTCGATCAGGCCCAGGCTAAGAAAGCCAATGACCTTCTGGCACGAGCCCTGAGGGGTGAGGATTTCGCCAGGCTGGCCAACGAGAAGACCGATGACGCACCGGCCCGGGCATCCAAGACAGGGGGCGATATGGGCTTCGCCACTGTTTCCAAGCTCAACTCCACGACAATCTTCAGACCGATAAGCACCGCCATTCAGACCATGAACAAGGGTGACATCTATCCCAAGCCGGTGAGAACCCCCGCCGGATATCACATAATCAAGCTCACCGACAAAACGGCTCCTGGCTATCTACCCTTCGACGAAGTCAAGGACGAGCTCAAGCCTCGCATGGCCCAGAAAGTTGCCGGACTGGCAGTGATGGAATGGCTGCTCAAACAGCGAGAGACCGTCCCGATTACCTTCACCCGGCAATTCTCGGACATAGTTCCCAAGGACGGAATCCTGCAACAGAGAGTGCCGGATTCGAAATGAGAACATATTGAGATCAGGACAGCCCTGACGTTTTCAAGCTGAGATAATGACCCTCGTACAGAAAGAGGGGCAAGATATCATGTTGAGACCGAACACACTGAACAAAAGAAACAAGCTTTTGCTGACGGCGTTGTGCTCTGGTCTGGTAGCAACCGCATTCGGTACTACGCTCGAGGCTCAAGCCAAGAAGAGCAAGAAATCAGACAAAGCCGCTGCCACTAAAACCGATAACAAAGCCGCAGCCAAAGAGCGGCTTACCGAAGGCGTCAAGCTCCTGATGTTCAAGAACTCCAGGGCGGCTCTCGCCAAGTTCAACGAAGCCCTCAGACTCGATCCTGACTTCGCTCTCGCCTATGCAAACCGTGCCAACGTCTGCATGCTCATGGATAATCCCAAGGAAGCCATTGCCGACGCCACCAAGGCGATCAGCCTGAATCCCAATCTCGCTGCCGCCTATGTCAATCGCTCCTGGGCCTACAACAAGACCAGGCAATACGACAAAGCTATCGCCGACTGCGACAAAGCTATCGCTCTCAAATCGGATCTGATCATGGCCTACACCAACCGTTCCCATGCCTACAATCAGCTCGAGAAGCATGATCTCGCTCTCAAAGACTGCAACAAGATCATCTCTCTCAATCCGAACTTCCCCATGGCTTATCTCAATCGCGCTCATACCAATATAGGTCTGGGCAATTTCAAAGACGCCGTCACCGATTGCAACAAGGTGATCGAGCTCAATCCCCACCTGTCCAAAGCCTATCTCAACCGCGGTCATGCCAGACGCGAGCTGGGTCAGCTCGACGAAGCCATGACCGATATCGACAAGGCGATTTCCATGAACGGCAAGCTGGCCTCGGCCTACTACAACCGTTCCCGGATCTACGAGGCCAAAGCCGACCAGGATCTCGAGAAAGCCAAGAAACTCGGCTTCGTTCACCAGGTCGACGACGACTAACAGGCCGAATCGACCACCGAAACAAAACGCCAGGTTCGCGATTCGAACCTGGCGCTTTTATATAGTGTGTCGTACTGCCGACTTCCGATCAGTTGCCGTAATACTGGACGTAATAACCGATTCTATGGCTCGAAACAATCGCTTCGGATTCGGCTCCGGTGTCGGTGGGACCTCCGGAATCAGATTCGGCGCCGGACTGAGCGATACCGCCCGAATCCGATTCGGCGCCCGAATCAGCCGGTCCGCCCGACTCGCTGCTGCCGGCGCCCCAGAGAACACCGCCTGAATCAGATTCGGCTCCGGAATTGCCTGGTCCACCGGACTCGGACTCGCCGCCGCCGAACACGAAGCCGCCGGACTCCGACTCGGCAAGCGCCATGGGGGCCAGACCGATAACAAGGGTGGATGCGGCCATCAGGGCGACCAGGCGGGATCGATTTTTTGTGCTGACAGATTTCATGGCTTTTCTCCCTACTAATGGCATTTCAGCTCTGGCAAACTTAGATCCTACCAAAACATTCGGACTTCGAGTACCTCTTCATAGCACGGGCGATAATTTTCGGATTGGTCCTCAACATGCTTGACATGTGCAATATTCGGGCATTTTCCTATATGGTCATCCCTGGCAGGGTATGATCTAGCCAAGCTGGACTCCCGATCTATGACTCTTTCAGACACCAAGCGAATCAGACTGGGCATCTTGATGATTGATGCCGGCCTGATCACGCGTGACGAGCTCGAAGAATGTCTCCGTATGGCCCGGGAAACCGGTCTGCCGGTGGGTCGTATTCTCCTTCTCACCGGTAAGACCACCGAGTCGGTTCTGCAAGCAGCCGTCCAGGCCCAATCGCTTCTCAAGGATGGTCTCCTTGACTTGAAAACAGCCTATAAGGCCCTGCGCAAGGTAGCCAAGGAGGGTGTCATCCTGGATGACGCCCTGGGCAGCCTGGATGTGGCCATCGAGGACGTCAAGGTCAACAAGCTCGGCGAGCTTCTCATCGCTGCCAATTTCGTCTCCGAAGAGGAGCTGAAAGAAGCTCTCGACGGCAGCAGCAGCACCGGTCTTCCTTTCGGGCGCATGCTCGTGCTCAACGGTGTGCTCAGCGAGACACAGCTGGCAGCCACTCTCAATGCCCAGATTCTGGTGCGAGACAAGAAAATCACCAAAGAGCAAGCGGTGGAAGGGCTCAAACAGGCGCGTCGTCGCCAGATCGCTATCGAAGTGCCCCTCATGGAGAAGGGCTTCTATACCGTCCAGACCCGGGAAGTGATCAGGCTCGGCGAGCTGCTCTCCCTGTCGGGACTGGTGAGCGAGTCCCAGATCCTCAACGCGGTGGAGACCGGTCTGGTCTCGCAAAAGCCTCTTGGTCAGGTCCTGGTGGAGCTCAATCTTGTAAGCGAGGAGACTCTCAAGATCGCTCTGCAACTCCAGGAGCTCGTGGAAAGCGGCACTCTTAAGCCCATGCAGGCGTCGCACGTGATGGTCAATGTCATGGAGACCGCCATATCGATACCGGAGGCGGTATCACTGCTCGAAAAGCAGATGGGCGGGAACACCCCTGATATCAACTTGAAAGACTTCCTCACATCCTCCAACGCCCTGAGCGATGACGACATCCAGAGCGCGTTCGAGATATCGGTAAACAACAATCAGATCCTCGGAAGAATGCTCCTCACCGCCGGCATTATCGACGAGGGCACCCTGCAGTCGGCGATGCGCCTGGTCTTCCTGGTGAAAAGCAATCTCCTCGACATGGACAAGGCGCATCAGGCCTTCGAGTACAGCCGGGACAAAGAGACCACCATCGACGAGGCTCTTCACGAGCTGAAGCTGATCAAGTAAAAGCGCTCAGCGTAAGAAGGGATTGTGCTTCTTCTCCGAGAAGATGTCGGTTTCCGGTCCGTGACCGGGAACCACCCTGGTACTATCGTCCAGGGTGAGCAGTCTGTTATGGATCGACTTGATGATCGTATCGAAGTCGCCGCCCCAGAGATCGGTGCGTCCTATAGAACCGCTGAAAAGGGTATCCCCGGCAAAGACCACGCTGTCATCGTCCGCTACGGAGAAGCAGAGACTGCCCGGGGTATGACCGGGGGTGTGAAGAACCGAGGCGGTGATCCCTCCGATCTTGACGCTCTCCTCGTCTTCGAGATAGTGGTCCACCGGCAGCGGATCATCGGCTTTGAAGCCGAACATCCCGCACTGCATGTGGAGATTGTCGTAGAGCCACTGATCTTCTTTGTGCAGACAGATACTGGCGCCGGTCTTCTCTTTCACGGCACGGCTGCCCAGAATATGGTCGAAATGAGCGTGGGTATGAAGCAGATATTTGATGGTCAGACCCAGGCGCGAGGCAGCATCGACTATCTCCTGAGCGTCGCCGCCGGGATCGACGACGATGGCTTCGCCGGTCTCCTTGCAGCCCACTATGGAGCAGTTGCAGGACAGCGGCCCGACAGGAAATGTCTCGACAACAAGCATCTACTCGAACATCTCGCTTACCGAGCAATCATCGTGGATTCTGGCGATGGCTTCGCCCAGTAGCCTGGCCACGCTGAGTTGCACGATCTTGCCGGAGATGTTCCCTTTCTCGTGAGGGATGGAATTGGTGACGATGAGCTTTTCGATGGGAGACTTGTCGAGACGCTCATTGGCTGGTCCGGAAAGAACCGCATGGGTAGCGCAGGCGAACACCCGGCGGGCGCCTTCCGAGATCAAGAGCTCGGCGCCTTTGACCAGGGTGCCGGCGGTATCGACCATG
>JAGQHH010000783.1 GCA_020431945.1 Cyanobacteria bacterium HKST-UBA02
TGAGGAATAATTTTCGGTGGTTTTTGATTTCGCAAACGATATCATTTGCCACTTTGAAAGCGTTTGAGAAATCAACTCGAATCGAGCTGAACACAAGAGCGCAGCCAGCCGGGGAGTCCAGCGAGACCTGGCAAAAAGCATCCGGCCTGATGAATCAGGCCGGATGCGGAATCGGTCAGACAACTACCGGCAGAAAATTACTGAACTAGACAGCCAGAGCGATCTCGAGCCACTCCACCAGAGTGAGACCCTTGATCTTGACGTGGAAAGTCAGGACATAGCCACCAGCGACGACACTGGCACGCTTCAGGAGTTTCAGCCAGAGTGGCTGACGGGCAGCGGCTTCACGACGCTCCTGGCGGCGCGCTTCCTCGGAGGCGAGGACGGTCTGACGGAAGGTCACCTCCCTGTCCTCGAGAGGATCCAGCGCCGACTCGGCAAGGACCCGGGCAGTCCTCTCCGACTGCTCGGCAGAGCGGACACGCATCTCGGCGATGGTCCGATCAGCTACACGTGCAGCATGGGACCGGACCTCGCTCATCTTGAGAGAGAAGCTCTCCATGACCTCCTGCTCGATCAGGTGGAGCTCGATGGCGAGGCGCTCCCGGGCTTCGGCTCCCCGGGCGCGGATCATGGCGCTGACTTCCTGGAATTTCTCGTTCTCCTCGATGAAGCTCCGAGCGAGGCGGCGCATGAGAAGGTCCGAAACCCGGCGCGCGCTCAGGTCGTTGAGCCGAAGCTGGCCGAGCAGGTACTCGAGATCCGTGGCTCCGAGCTTGATTACCGGCAGGACCACCTCGAAACTATCGAGGGGCAGAAGAAGCTGCACGAATCGATAAGCCAGGACCTTGGCGATCTTGCCCCGGTACTCGCTATCGACGATCTGCCGGCGATCGATGGAGAGCTTGTGCCTCACCCATTTACCCGGGCGAGGAGCCTTGAGCTTGCGGATCAGATAACGGCGGTAGCGGGCATCATCGAGACGGCTCTCGTCGACATCGAGCGGCTCGGGCTTGAACGGAGAGGGCATATGGAAATCGAGGAGGGTGAGCTCATCGAGGCTCGTCATGAGACGCTTCCACCTTGCGTCTTCGACTGCCGACGCCGAAAGAGCTTCTTCGAAGGATGCCCGGAAGACATCGTAGAGAGCTTCGGTGTACTTGTCCATGGTGGCATTGCTTGCGCTGGTAGCATTGGTTTCATTGGACCGGGTCATTTTCTCTTTCCTTTCAGAGATTGAGTCGGGGTTGGATGAATCGGGATGAAGCGGATCCGCCTTCGCTTGTTCTTGCGGCAGCTTCTTGTTCTTTTCGAGGCGGACCCGTGTCAGTGACAAAGAGACAAACAGGCAATGTCTTGAATTGGAGATGAATTTAGAGTCTATCGAAGCCCTGCCAGACCGGGAGTGCATCGATATCACCCTCTATTGATTTGAGGATGATGAAGCGGACAAGGGACCCGACACCAAGTTCCCCCCGGTGGTGACGGTCGGCATATTCCGAAAGTACCGGCGGGCTCAAGTTCAGGAGTGCCAAATGGTGAGCCGCTGAGCTGTCCTGGTCCCTTTTAGAGAATAGCCGCAGACAGAGCATATAGGCGAGGATGGCACAGATTTCCCTGAAATCCTCATGCCTCTGGATGACATTTCGCTCGAGCCTGAACAGGAGACGATCGAACCCAGAGGGCAGGGGCTCGACATCGACGAATCGGCTTGAGACCTCGCCGTCTGCCGATGTGGCAATAACTTCTACCGGGCCTATGTCTCT
>JAGQHH010000784.1 GCA_020431945.1 Cyanobacteria bacterium HKST-UBA02
TTGGGATTCTCTCTCTCTTTCTCTCTCCAGAGCAAACCTTGGGATTCTCTCTCTTTCTCTCACCAGAGCAAACCCTGGGATTCTCTCTCTTACGCTCACCAGAGAAAATCTCGAGTAGCTCTCCTAGCCACCTCCTGTTGCCAAACCTCGTCCAATCCCTTCAGGAAAGAATTCGCATTGCTACCCCCGACCCGGACAATGAAGTAGACCGGGTCCGGCAGGGACCGAGGTTCGCCCGCCATCACAGGGTCAGCGGTACCAGTAGGGGACCACAGGAAGCAGGGAAAAGAGAAGTGAATATGTCAAACGGCAGAGCCCCAAACTCAATCGAGACATGGAGCTGCTTATTCTTGGTCAAGGCGGATTGGCAAGCTAGGCCCGGACAAAAAAGCTATTAAAGTGAGACGCCAGGTGGTCCTGGCGTCTTCAGGCTCAGGGCAGTGCCCCGGTTGCCTGCTGCCCACAAGGGAATTGCCGTTGTCTGGATTCCCTCTTTGGGTTTCTCTCGATTCTTATGATAGGCTCTCCGGCAAGGCCTGCCATCGATCTCCAGGACGAGACTCAAAGGCTGAATTCCTGTCCGGCCGCCAAGATGATACGATCTTGTTCTCATTCAAGTGGTCCGTCCATCGAGGAATTCACCATGAAGCTCGTCCGTGCCTTCCTGCCTCTGGCGCTCGTTTTCACTTCTTTTCTCCCGGCTTTCGCCGAGGGTACCGACTCTTTCGGACTGGATCTTTTCAAGCAGCTCAACAAAGAGAAGCCCGGCGAGAATCTACTGATGTCGCCCTACAGCATCTCGACCGCCCTGACCATGACTCTCAACGGAGCCGGGGGCAAGACCAAAGAGGCGATGATCGATGTGCTCAAGCTTGGCAAGCCCGATCTCAGAGCGATAGACGAGGAGGCGCAAGCGATAAGGAGCAGTCTGGCAAGCTCCGGGGGCGGTGTCATTCTGGAGGTGGCCAATGCTCTGTTTGCCCGGAAAGGAATTTCCTTCAACAAAGACTTTCTAGAGGACAACAAGAAATATTTCGATGCTTCCACAAAGACCGTGGATTTCAAAAGCAAGGAGGCGCTGGGGATAATCAACGGCTGGGTGAGCGAGAAGACCCACGGAAAAATCCCCACAATCATCGATAAGATTCCCGGCGAAGCCATTCTCTATCTAATCAACGCGATCTATTTCAAGGGAACCTGGGAGCACCAGTTCAAGAAGTCCGCCACCACCGCCGGGGACTTTAAGCTCATCTCGGGCAAGACCAGAGCGGTGAAAATGATGCATGCTCACCGCAAGGATTATCCTTATCTGGAGAATGAGAAATTCCAGGCGATCAATCTCTACTACAAGAATCGGGACAAGAGTCTCTACCTGTTTCTGCCCCGGGAGGGCTCGAATAGCCTCGAGAAATTCGAGGCAGACCTGAGTGCCGCCAGCCTCCAGGGCTTTTTCGAGCACTTCCGAAACCGGGAAGGGAGCCTCGCCATGCCCCGCTTCAAGCTGGAGGACAAGCGTAAGCTCAAGAGCTCCTTGAGCGCACTTGGAATGAAAATTGCTTTCGACCCGAATCAGGCCGATTTCAGAAAGATGGCTTCGACCGAGGAGAACATCCTCATCGACGAGGTCTTTCACAAGACCTTTATGGAAGTAAATGAAGAAGGCACCGAAGCCGCTGCTGTGACGGCCGTGCAGATGGCTCTGGCCAGCGCCGCGATGAACCCGGTGCAGCCCTTCAATATGGTCCTGGACAGACCCTTCTTCTTCGCCCTGAGGGACAACAAGACCGGTACTGTGCTTTTCCTGGGCCACGTCATGGATCCCGGAAGCTGATCCGGAAGTATTAAAACTTCCGTCGCAGCGCCAGAATTCGAAAAATATGCGATAAAGAATATTGACGACGAAATGGGCGTCTAGCGGCGGTTTCAACCGTTGTTGTCCGGCGCCCGGCAATCCGCACAGAGTGCATCCCGGGTGGAAACCGGGCAGGAGACTCGAATGATTAAAGTATCGGTAGCCGGAATCGGGGTAGATCCGCGCAATTCACAACCCATAGTGGTGCTTAACGATGAGACCAGCCAGCGAGGTCTCCCGATCTGGATCGGAGCCCTGGAGGCTCGTGCCATATCGCTTCTTCTGATGAATGTGAAGTCTCGCCGCCCGATGACTCATGAGCTTCTGGACAATGTCATCACCAGCCTGGATTATCGAGTGGAGAAGGTGGAGATCGACCGGCACTCGGAGACGACCTATAAAGCCACGATCAAGCTGGTTCCGGTCAAGAACGGTGAGATCAAGCTCGTGGACGCCCGGGCTTCCGATGCCATCGCCCTGGCTTTATCGGTGGGCGCGCCCATTTTTGTAGCCGATGACCTGGAGTTCGTTCTGCCTTCTGCTGATGAGCAGGAGCAAGAAGAGGACGAAGAATTCAAAGAATTCGTCGCC
>JAGQHH010000785.1 GCA_020431945.1 Cyanobacteria bacterium HKST-UBA02
GTCCCAGATCGTCGGCACGGGCAGGTAACCGCTTTGAGTCTGAAGCCGTTGCTCTGCCAGTTCGAAGAAGGGCAGCCACTCGGCTGGTAGGTTTCCGACCACAGCCGTCCGGCGAGCGACAGGGTTCCGGCTGGTAGAACGCACCCATGCAGTGGCCGCGAGCCGAGCCAGCTTCCGCGGAACCAGATGTTCGGCAGCAGAGATGCCTCTGGCCAGGGACCGGCTGTAGGTTTTCCCATCGGGACGGAATTGGTACTCGAAACAGAGGCCCGTCTCCTCCGGGAAGACGCCAGCACACATGGCCGGTCGTGTAGAGATGAACCCGAAGGTTTCCCGGACATCCCCCGTCCACTCTGCGATCGCAGAAAGGTAGGGGGCGCGCGAAAGAAAATCATGGCGGAAAGCGTCAAGAATGACGAAAAGCGTGAGTGCTTCCGATTTACGCATCGTCTGGGGACCTATCTTAGTCGACAGTCAAAGGCGGCGGACTTCCATTTCTTCAGGAGAATCTCGATCTCCTCAAGTGGGTCTTCAGAGCGGTTTGCGCGTGCATACTTCTGCCATCGAGTGGGTTCCTGCCGCACATGCTCATCGATCCAGAGAGCAAGGGCCGAGTATACGTCGACCTCCGGGTGAGGGCCCCAGCCGGAGGGTGCCGGCCGAAGGCCCGCCTGGACGGCCCGGATCGATTGTACCCACCAGGCTCTCGTAAAGAGCCTCCAGCCCTCAGGTTGACGATTCCGGAAAGCTGTCACCGGAGCCTGAGCGCTGCACCCCTCGCCGGCAGAATAGACGTCCTGTAGGCACCGAAGGATGAAGCCATGGAAGCTGCCAGCCACAATTCTGAGAGAGCTTCCATAGGGCAGGAAATGATCGGGCTTTGGCCGGCGTTTGAACTCTACGGCGGCTTCCAATAGCCCTTTGACTTCCGGCTGACCGAGAAGGAGACGCAAGGGAGCCGTTCCCTTGGTGCCCGGTGCAGATTCGAGCGGGTGGAATTGTTCCTCGATGTCGGTGACGTAGCGCCCTTCGAGCCCAAGAGTGACTGCCATCATCGAAAGGAGAGGTTTGCTGATCTGAACCTGAAGGTACGGAATTCGGGGTACTGGGATAGCAGACTCGCGAAGCCCGAAGAGAAGGCTTGCCAGGCGGTTGAAGAGTAGCTGTACCAGGTCGCCCTGGCGCAAGCTCCAAGCGCCGCTGTCAGGCAGACCTGCCAGGAAGTCCTGCCCCCAGAGCAAACGGCTACCACTTCGAAGATCAAACTCTCGAATCGAGCTCGGCGTCCTCCGGATCTCATCAGCGGTCGCAAGCTCGAGATCCACTGCATGGTCGAAGCGGCCATCATTCAGCCGTCTCGCGACTCGCCACAAGCGGGCCAGGACCGAAGGGGTCTTGCGCGGGGCCACGGCGAGCAGATCGACGTCGTTGTAGATCCGGAGGTTGCCCCTGTGGAGGTCTGCGGTACCTTCTCCTCGAGCGAACCCACCTACCAAGTAGAGCGCTCGAGCAGCCCGCCAGCCACCTTCTTTGAGGAAGACCGAGCGAATCATCGATATGCGGTCTTCAATCTGTGTATCGATGTTCACGGCGAGCCCCTCCTCTCCACGGGTCTGCTTCGAAAGCTGGAGAGAAGAGGAATCCAAGCTGCGCAGAAGCCTGCCGGGAAGAGGATCTTCTCAAGTCCCGACAGGCAAGCAACGAGACCGAG
>JAGQHH010000786.1 GCA_020431945.1 Cyanobacteria bacterium HKST-UBA02
CGCCTCCGGCAGGCCGGGATTCAGCGCCATCAGCTTCTCACGAAGCGGTCGGATTAACACCACCTCACGGTCAGACACGCGCCCGAGCAAACTATTCGGCCCGAAATCCTCGTGGTTATGGGCCAACACTGACCGCCAGCCGAGCTGGTGCTCAAAGTAATTGGCGGTGGTCTGCTGGACGAGAGTGTCTTCGGTGTAATGGCTCATTCCGCTTTGTCTTCCGTCGTGGGTAGGAAAAGAAACTTTTCCCGGTCGCTCCCTAACTTGATGTCCCAGCGTTTCTCCAAAAAGGTGAGTAGTTTAAGTCCTCGATCCCTGATCTGCGCAGGTCCCCAGACCTCAGACTTCGAAACTTCAATTTCAGAGTGCGAGCCATCCGAATAACCGTTTCGGATTTTTGCTCCCACTTTGTCGTACTTCGGCTTTTTCTTGTTCTCAAAACTGTCATTTTGAAGCGAAGCGTTGATGGCCATGGACAACAGCAGGAGATTCCCCAGTGTGCCGCCATATCGTGCGTAGTCTTCCTCAGGTATATCTGCAAACATCTTTTTCCATGGAGCGGTAAGGGTCTGTGGAAAAATGTGCTCGATGGAAATCTTGTCTTTTGATGTTTTCAGCAGATCCATCCAGTCGACCTTCTTTTGGCGGCTTTCGCTGAGTAGGCTGACTTCATACTCGTATAGGAAATAGCGAAGACCGGCCCAGCCGTAGTACCCGCTGCCATTGGCAAACTTCCTCTCCAAAAGTGCGTAAAACTCATTGGCCTTCAGAGTCTGGTCGGGATGGAATATATAGTCAAGACGCGAGGATAACTTCTGTTCAATCTCCGCAAGGGTGATCTGGCCTCTATCCAGCGCTCTGGCAGCGTTGTAAAAGTCACTACTGCCGTAGTTGGCGCGGGCGCTATTCATACGAAAGGCGAGAAAAATAAATCGTTCGATTCTGCCAAATAGATGCAGCCGCTGGTTAATATCCTTGACATTCTTCAGGGTCGCCATGACTAAGGGGCGGAAGTAGCCCATGCCAATGCGATTCAGTCGGTCGAGTGCTTGCGATTCCTCAGGACTCAGATTGTCGAACAGTGCCGGGAACCAAGAGGTAAACCAGTAAACGGAAGAGGTCTTGAGACTGTCCACATAGTTCTTGATCTCTTCCGGTCGCAGTTCAGCGACCGAGACGATTTCGGGCTCGTCCTGAGCGGTACCGTTTTCTTCCTCAATCTCATCCAGATAATCGTCCGAAGGCTGTTCCTCGGGTTGCTCCAACTCAACGACCTTCTCCACCTTCTTGTGGACACGCCTGGGTGAGAACTGTTCGTCCAGAAGAAATCGCGCATAGTCCCGACCGGTCTGCCGGGAATACTTGAAGTACATGATCCAGTGTGCGCGCAGGAACTCGTCATCACTTAGAGGGCTCTTTTCATTCCGTCCGAGCTGGTAGTACACATCTTTCCAGGTGTCATTGATCCGTTCTCGCAGACTACGGCGATCGGCATCATCAAGCTCTTCATCGCTGTACAGGGTGGTGAGGTAAATCAGGCGGTTTTTGAGCAGTTCAAGATCAGAGAGTTTCTTCCCACGGTTGTTCATCGTCTCGAATGCAACAAAAACATCAAAAGCGTCCCGTATGACGTACTCGTTGAACATAAAGCTACGCGTCAGCTTTTTGTATGCTTCCCGCAAACCGTCCAGTCCACTTTGTTCATACAAGGCAGAAAATTGCTCCGTGAAATAGATCTTGGCGTTCTTGAGATTGAGGGTATAGAAGGTTTCGTCGATGCTACCGGCGCCATCCTCATTGAGGATGCGGTACCGGAGGTATTCATAGCTTGGATTGTCTTCGGTATAACCGAACTTGTAGGTCCTGTATTGATCACCGGTTGGTTTGACCTTGTATAGGTACTTCTCCAGAATTGCGGAGACATTCAGGCTGTCGGTGATGTAGACGTCTTCGTGCTGCTTGCCCTTATTGTCGGGCAGGGCTAGGACGAAATCGACAAAGGCCTGAAGAAAGATGATGAAGGTTGTCAGCCGTTGCTGACCATCCACAATATGGTAAAGGCGGTATGAATGATCTTCGACTAGCCAAAACTCTTTATCATCTTTACGTACGTTATCTTTTTGCACTTCGTTGAGTGTAAGTACCCCCGTGTAGTGGGCCCGATTGTCAGAGAGATTGATAAGGTCTTCCCAGAAGTCCTTAAGTTGTGCGACCTGCCAGGCATACCCACGCTGATAATCGGGGATCCGGAATATCTTCTCCTTAAAAAGACTGTCTAAAGATTTTGGTTCGTCCATGCTATATCTCTAGGCCTTTTCTTTTGTTTCTAATAAAACCTCATTCAAGCCGCCACCTCACCGTTCATCAGCTTGGGTAGGAGAAGGTCGCGGGCTTCACGTAGTTTGGCGTTCTTTTCCAGCAGCGTTTGAATTTGCTGACGTATTGGTTGAACCTGC
>JAGQHH010000787.1 GCA_020431945.1 Cyanobacteria bacterium HKST-UBA02
AAGTCGTTTGCGCCAGGAACTAAGAGTTTTTTGAATTCAGGTCCATCAATTCTTATATCAGCACAGACTTGAAAAGGTATGCGCCATGCGCGTTCTGCCGGAACTCCTCGATCCATAATGCACGCCAGGACAAAAAAGTGCGGATAGTCTTCAAGGTTTCTTAGATAGGCTTCGCACTCGGGGGAACCAGTATTGAATTCTGGCTCTGACGAATCAAACCATTCTTGTCCTTCTGCAATAAGTTCGGCTATGAGGTCACCGTTGCACATATTGTCCACGCAAATTACCTCCAGAGGGAGTTATTCACTTTAGGAGCAAGTTCGCTTCGCAAGCAATCGAACAGTCACGCTCTTCGAATATGCCGGACCAGCCGGCCTTTCATTGTAAAACAGAAAGTCGAAGTGTCCCTTGAGTATTGATCTAAGACACCCAGCCCTAGGAAGCTCAAGAAAGTTTTCGCCGAAGTTACCTACTGTCTCAAGGTAAACTAAACCCATAGGGGCCACCAAGCGGAATAAGGTCTTTGCAAATTCCGTTGATGAAAAGTGGACACTAACTAGAGAGGAAAAGGGAGCTCCAGGTAAAGTTAGCCCTGGATCTAGGAGATCCCTCCTCAAGGTAGTAATTTCGCCTTGGAGAGTAATCCGCGACGCCCTCTCCTGCAGAGACTCTAAAGCAATCTTTGACTGGTCAACGGCAAGAACCGAACCGCCTCGCTTTGCCAGGTGTATGGCGTGTCTACCGCGTCCACACGGAGCATCAAGAATTCTCCCATCAACAGACGTAATAGAACTAGCGTACTTTAAGAATTCAGGACTAAAATTCTCTGGATTGGACATGAGACGATGACCTAGTTCCTGCTAGCTGAATGGAGTAATCGAATCACTATAGCGAAGTCTTGCAGAAGCAAAGAAGCCACCACATTCACTTTTACGAGTACATGGTTCACATTCTGGCATATACTCGTTTTTCCAATCTGAGATACTCTTTACGCTGAATTCCCAGAGTCGCCTGTCAAGAAGACACAATTGATGATTATAGATCGAGACTCGCATACGATAGCGACTTAGAGTGCTTACAGCCTCTAACAACTGTGGTTGATATTGAATCGGATCGATCCAGAGGTCCTCTAGATTGATTGGCGTGAACCCCATCATCTCCAGTCCCATGAGAGCCACATGATCGACAAAGAGCAGATTACGTGCAATGAACTCCGCTAGCTGCGGAAGCCTTTCATATGTTTGCTTATGAATCACGACTCTAATCTCGATCTTCTGACCATGGGTCTTCATGTTCAAGATTCCCCGAATCGTCTGATCAAATGCGCCATCGGCTTGTACGACGTAATCGTGAATATGAGACACATCAGAATAGATTGGGATCCCAAACATCAAATCTCGGATTCTTAGTTCAGCAATCTGTTTGACAAACCTTTCATTGATGAAAGATCTCCCGTTGCTCAGTACATGAACAGACGTCTCCGGAAGAAAGTTCTTAATGGTTCTAAGAATATCTATGAATCGGCTACCTAGTAATGTCGGCTCTCCTCCGGTAATTCCAATCTCCCTTGTAGATCGGCTCATCAGCGGAATCGCTTGAAGAAGCTCATTCGCTATATAGCTATCATCTTCCTTCTTGGGTGGTTGAGAGCACATAAGGCAAAAGTGGTTACACCTCTCCGTCAACAAAAGGGAATTGTGCTTGGAGTTGATGCGATAGATAGAACGCAAGGAAAGGTCAAACAGATTTAGTCTTACGACATCTCCCGGCATCAGGTATTCCTGGTCGTCAGGAATTGAAATAACGTTTCTCGCATCTGCAGGAATTTCAGGGATCTTCGAGCAATCTTTCTGAAAGACCAAGACAGCGCGGAAGCCCTCAGGAACTTCCTTTAGAGGGTCCTTTAAGAGCAAGATGTGTTTTTGCCTAACTGGCGTCGGTAGATTAGGATTATTGGTTATGTTCGCGATGATCACCGCCTCCTCAACTGGAGTCAGTGGTCTCAGCTCCTCTGCATAGAGCTTGAGCACGATCTAAGGCCTCGCCCAGGAAAGAAGAACTGAGCGAGCTGCTGGATCATCCTCCATGAGCGTGATGAGGCGTCGAAAAATGGCCATGTTTTTCTTACAAAAGCCACTGAGAGCTTTATGACCGACCGGATCCTTCTGTGTGGCATAGTGATAAAGTGGGTCGCTTCCGCAAAAGGGCTGAAAACCACAATCGCTGCAAGAAGGCATGCATTCAGTCATGGTGCATTCGAGTGTATCTAGCAACGCATCGCTGGTCATAATAGCTTCATAAGAATCACGCCCCAGCTTGCCAAGCCGAAATTTCGTATCTCCCATCTCCGCAAGCATCCTTGACTCATCGGAAGCATAGACATAACCGTCATAGTTAAATACAATTCCAGCGATGCCAATACCAGCTGGTGACTGCAGGTCAACATACCCTGTACCCGTCGCTGAGAACATCTTATTCAAAATGATAGCCGCATAGTACTCAGTAAACTCATGGCCATTTTTATTCAGCTCGATTATGTAATCCAATCCGCGAAAGTAAAAGTCAAGCCAATCCGAAACATCATAAGCTTGGTACCACTGGGTCTTCATTGCAAAGCCGTAAGGACTGAGGGGGCGAAGAAAAACCCCATCGAATCCAAGCTGAACGTATTCGTCAATAATGTCTTTGACGTGAGGAAGACTCTCTTTTGTTGTAGTCATTAATGCGGAAACGCGATCCGGTCCGAGTCTTGCTCGAATCCTCTCAATTCCTTCTAACGTCTTTTCATAACTGTCTTTGTCTGGACGTGGTCTATTAGTGTTGTGAAGCCACTG
>JAGQHH010000082.1 GCA_020431945.1 Cyanobacteria bacterium HKST-UBA02
GGGCTCATATAAAGCGGGCTGCCGAACACCTCGCCGGTCTTGGTGAGCTGAGAGGAGGCTTCGGCGTCTTCGCTCATCACTTTGGCGATTCCGAAGTCCAGAATCTTCACGAAATCGGGATTGTCCTCGAAATTCGTGAGCATGATATTGCTGGGCTTGATGTCACGGTGAATGACGCCGTTTTTGTGGGCGTGGGCCAGGGCGCTGGTGACCTGGATGAAGATTTTGACAACCCTGTTATAGTCCAGAACCTCGGTATTCTCGAGAATATTTGCCAGGGTTTCGCCTTCCAGAAAGTCGGTGACCAGATAAGGCTGGGAAGCCTCGGTCAGACCGAAATCGAAGACTGTCAGGATATTCGGGTGATTGAGGCAGCTCAGGGCTTCCGATTCTTTTTGAAAACGCTGCACCGTGGCGGCGTCGGGAGCCAGATTGGGATGAAGCATTTTGACGGCGACGATACGCTTCATGAGGGTATGGCGGCACTTGTAGACCAGACCCATGGCTCCGCCGCCGATAACGGCAATAACTTCATACTTGCTGTCGATTTTGCTGCCGACCTGGGGCTCGGTAGTCAGGATGGTCAGGGGGGTGCCATCATCCGGACAGGTGGTCTCGTTGCCCGTAAACTCGCGTTTGCAGGCTATGCACAACCGCCGTGATTGCGTGTCCGCTGATTTTCCTTCGTCCAATCTGCCGTCTCCTGTGGTCAATAGTCTATTCTCCCAGAAACGCATTATTTATAATCGCCGATATAATAGAATTCGTCGTCCATATTCACTTAAATAAACGGCATGACTATCGAAGACGAGAGCTTGAAAGCCCTTCAAGAAGCGGTCAAATTGTCGCCCGACAACTTGCCTCTTCGCAAGCATTTTGCTTCCTCCCTGACCTCCCGGGGACTTTTTGTCGAAGCCGAAAAAGAGTACCTGGCAGCGCTGGCGCTTTCTCCTGACGATTCGGAGCTCAAATTTGAGCTCGCCTCGGTCTTTTATCAGCTCGGCAAATATGGCCAGTCCCTGGTGATCGTTGAGGATCTGGCTGGAGGGAAGAGCCCGCACGCCCGGGCCCTGGTCCTTCATGCCCGCCTGCTGCTCAATGACGGCAAAGGCGAGCAGGCTGCCGAAAAGTACCGGGAGGCTCTTTCGGTCGACCGGTCCGTCACCGACGAGAGCCTGGCGGAGCAACTCGGGGTTTCGGCCCGGGAGTTGATCAAAGAGAGCTATGTCGAAAACCGCGAACGCCTGGCAGTGAAGTCGGCTAGCGACGAAGACCCGGACTACCTGGTGGATCTCGAGAGACCCACTATCGCCTTCAAAGATGTCGGTGGAATGGAGGACATCAAAGAGCAGGTACGGATGAAAATCATTCACCCGCTCAATAATCCGGACATCTACAAAGCATACGGCAAGCAGATTGGCGGCGGAATTCTCATGTACGGTCCCCCCGGCTGCGGTAAGACCCATCTGGCGCGTGCCACCGCTGGCGAGATCAAAGCCGGATTCATATCGGTGGGGATCAACGATGTTCTCGATATGTGGCTGGGCAACTCTGAAAAGAATCTCCACGAGATCTTCGAGCAAGCCAGACGCAACAGCCCCTGCGTGCTCTTTTTCGACGAGGTCGATGCTCTGGCGGCCAGCCGGGCGGACCTTCGCACCAGCGGCGGCAAGCAAGTGATCAACCAGTTCCTCTCGGAGCTCGATGGGGTCGAGACCTCGAATGAAGGAGTGCTTGTTCTGGCTGCCACCAATGCGCCCTGGCATCTGGACAGCGCTTTCCGGCGTCCGGGCCGATTCGATCGGATCATCTTCGTACCACCCCCGGACAAAGATGCCCGGGCTTCGATCCTGCGCATCATGACCACCGGCAAGCCCGTGGACAAAATCGATTACGAGATGCTGGCAAAACGCAGCGATAAATTCTCCGGGGCCGATCTGAAGAATCTCATCGATGTCGCCATCGAAGCCAAACTCGAAAGCGCCCTCAAAACAGGCGTGCCGGAGCCGCTCACCACCAGGGATCTGGAAAAAGCCATGAAAGTCGTCAAGCCATCCACCCTGGAGTGGTTCTCCACGGCCCGTAACTATGCCATGTATGCCAATCAGGGCGGCGCCTACGACGATATCTTGAAATACCTCAAGTAGTGGAGTCGGGGATTGAGTGAGGAGGGCGTTTGCCCGAAGTGTTTGAAGCCGCGAGGCACGGGCAGTGCCGGGAGCCTTACCCAGTGGCTCGTGGTTTGCTCTTGCGATGTCGAGGAGATGGAGCCTTCCATCAAGATCGAGATCAATCTCTGCAAGACCTGCGGCAAGAGAGTGAATGCGGGACGCAGCGGCTCTTTCACGCAATTCATCTTTCGCTCCGACCTTTGTTCTTGCGAGCGCCCGGAACTCATCGGCGAAGTCTATGATGCGCCGGCAGATCAGGAGCTCGATCAGCCATCCCGGGAAGAGGAAGACGAGCTTGATTTGGATCTGGATCCGTCGGTCTTTCCACGGGAGAGGTACAAACCGCTGATGGAGCTTGGCGCCGGCGCCAGCTCGACAGTCTACCTGGCTCGGGATCGAATTCTGGACAAGCTGGTGGTGGTCAAACAACTCCGGCCGATGCGTTCCCGGGACAGTATCGCTTTCAATGAGGAGGCTCGAATCCTCAGCCGGCTGGAGCATCCAGGCATCGTCCGGGTGCTCGACTTCGGAGTTTCGCCCAGTGGATCCCCTTATATGGTGCTGGAGCATGATCCAGGTCAGACACTATCCGTATATCTTGCCGAGCACGGGCCGATTCCGTGGGAAACCGCCCGGGGCTGGTTCGCTGATCTGGCAGCCACGCTCGCTTACGCTCACCATCGTGGCGTATTCCATCGCGATATCAAACCCGGCAATCTCCTGGTCACGCCGTCGGGGGCTCAGGGTCTGAGGCTTCTGGATTTCGGTCTGGCTGTGGCGGACGATGAGACCCTGGTGGGCACTCCTGCTTATATGGCACCGGATATGGTGAACGGTCTCAGCTTCGATGAGCGCTCGGAGATCTATTCGGTTGGTTGTGTTCTATTCGAGTGTTTGACAGGGAGGAGACCATTTTCGGCGGATTCTTTCCTGGAGCTGGGACGCAAGCACGCCCTCGATCCGATTCCTTCCCTCGAAGGCTCTGTCGATCCGCAGTTGCTCGAGGCGCTCACCGAATTGCTGGAGCGCTGCCTGGCAAAGAGTCCCGATCAGCGCTTCCAGACCATGGAGGAACTCGAGAAGGCGATCGCTCTGGTCGGCACCCCGACTCGCTCCGAGCCGGAGCAGAGCGAGAGCCCTCCGGCAAGGAGGACTGCTTTCACAGGTTCGCTCGTGGCGCTCTTCCTGGCCGTTATTCTCGGGGCCGGCGGGATCTACTATCTCAGTCTCGATAAGAAACCTGAAAGGAGTCGCCTGCCGACTCCGAAAAGGAAAGCCCAGCCGGTTGCCAGTGTGCCGACTTTTACTTGCGGGCGATTCCAGAAGAAGAATGGAGAGGTCGTTCTCATCGTCCAGGGAATTATTCGCAAGCAGGACTTCGCGAAGCTCGCCGCTTATCGAGACATCCAGGCTCTGGAGTTCGACGGCAACTCGGAGACCGACTGGAGCGGGCTTCCTCTTCTTGCAGAAAGCCCGATCGAAAAGCTCAATCTAGAAAGGTCGGATCTGGCCGATAGCGACGTTCCATTTCTTCTCAAGATCCCCGACCGGATTCTCGTTCATTTCCCGCCGGCAATCACCGACGATGGTATCAAGATCTTCCTTCGCAAGAAAGCAATCCCTCATCTCTGGCTGGCGGACACCAGGGCGACAGGCAAGTCTGTTGCTCTGCTTGCCGGCCGCGCTGACATAGTCGATCTTGATCTGGAGGCGATTCAGAAGCTCAGTGCCGATGATTTGAAAGTCCTCGAGACTCTCCCGAATCTCCAGTCTTTGAATGTCAGCTCGATGCCCGTCGGCGATCCTGGAATGAAGGTGATCTCCGGGCTTGGCGTCAAGCGCCTGGAAGCCGATGATACCAATATCAGTGACCGGGGAGTCGAATATCTTTCGGGGATGAAACTGGAGTTCCTTTCCCTGCACAACAATCCTCGGCTGACCGACAGGAGCGCTTCTTATTTGCAGCGATTGTCTACCTTGAAAATTCTCGATCTGGCTGACTGCACGGGTATCGGTCCGGCTGCTATCAAGCGATTGAGGACCGGGGGTTTAGAGGTTCGGACCAGGAGCCGCCTGGACAGGTACCAGAAGCCCAGCTCTCTCGACAAGGAGTCTCTCCTGGATCTTTCCAGATAGGTCCCCGGGCTGGTATATTTTCGCCACAGGGGGTTCTATGTCCGCCGTCGATCCGGAGATGACAATCCAGCAGTTGCTCCAGCTCGTGGCTGACAATCATCACGAGAAGATCGCTCTTTCCGAAGATGAGAAGCAACAGGCGATCGACCTTCTCAAGCGCCGAGCCGTGGAGGAGCTGGACTTCGGTGAGGAGCTCTCGGTGGACAAGGTCCGCCTGATCAAGAGAGTCACCGGAGCTGTCGGCCTGTATTTCAAGTGATGCCCGGGTGATGTCAAGAATATATAGTAGTCCCATGAAAAAAGAGAACATCGGCACCATAGCCAGCGTCGAGATTCCCAGGGATTTCGTAGCCACAGGACCTGCCGGAGCCACCCCGACCGGGGTTGCCTGGGAGATGGTTTTCGCGAACCGCATCCACAATGATATCGAGATCGTTTTCAAATACCGCGGGGTGCCGATAAACGAAGCTGCCCGCAAAGTCCTCAATTATCTGCTGCACAAGCAGGAGCGCGACAGCCTCGATGTCGAGGAGATTCTGGCACTGCATACGGTACTGGGCGTGGCGACCGTGGGCGACAATCAATTTACCAATTCCAGTCCCCCGGGCAGCCTCGAGGGACCCCGGTTCCATCTCGACCGCATAGGCGTGCGCAAAGTGCACGATAAATTCGTTCTGGCGGTGGAGGGGAAATTCTCCAATAACCATGCTTATCGGGGAATCTACTACCCGGCAGGCGCGGAAGGGCGGGTCATGGAAGAGCTCTTTCTGGAAGTGCCGGGCAAATACCAGGCAGACCCTTTTATCGGCGAATTCGAGTCCCTCCTGGGCTCGATCAAATGGCGGCGCTGAGCATCTTGGGACGCTGCGGTTGGGCAAAGACCGAGCTCATGATCGAGTATCATGACGTGGAATGGGGCGTACCTGTCCATGATGACGCCACTATTTTCGAGTTCCTGATTCTGGAAGGCGCCCAGGCAGGGCTCAGTTGGGAAACGATCTTGAAAAAGCGAGAGGCTTACAGAGAGGCTTTCGACAATTTCGATGCGGAAGTCGTAGCGGCATATGGCAAGAGAAAGATTACTCAGCTTCTGGCCAACGAGGGAATCGTTCGCAACCGATTGAAGATCGAATCGGCTGTGAGAAATGCCCGGGCCTTCTTAGCGGTGCAAGAAGAATTCCAGACTTTCGACCGCTTCATCTGGCAGTTCACCGGGGGACGCACCATCGTCAACCGCTGGAAGAAGCTCGAGGAGATTCCGGCTAGCACGAAGGAATCGGACCTGATGAGCAAGGAGCTGAAACGACGCGGATTCAACTTCGTCGGCTCCACGATTTGCTATGCGCATATGCAAGCAACCGGCATGGTCAACGATCACCTTACCTCATGCTTTCGGCATGCTGAGATTTTAAATAGAATCAAACAACCGAATTGATCTCGCAGCCCGGCAGCACTCTGGTGACCAGATCGATTTCTTCATTGATCAGATCGCTGTGGCTGATGTAGATCCGGGTGATATTGCGCATGCCCTCGAGATGAACAAGATCCAGATAGGTAATGCCGGTGCCGCTCAGATTGAGGACTTCCAGGTTGTCGAGGCGGCTCAGATACGGAAGGCTGTCGGCACTGATGGCAGTGTGCGCCAGGTCCAGATGTCTCAACTCTGTGAGACCCGCTATGGCCTCGGCGCTTTCGTCTCCGAGTTTGGTATAGCCCAGATGCAGCTCCCGGAGCTGTCCGAGACCGGTTAGAAAACGCAATCCCTCGCCGCTGATGTCGGTGTTCTCCAGATCGAGCACCGTGAGCCCGGTGAGCTCCGTGAGATTCTCCAGACCTTCGTCACTCACCATGGTAATGGAAAGACGGAGAGTCTGCAGGCTCTTCAATCCTCGAATATGGGAGAGTCCCTGGTCACCGACGGCGGTATTGCTGAGATTGAGCCATTTGAGACCCTGCATGAGCCGCAGGCAAGAAAGTCCGCGGTTGTGGAGATGGCTGCAGTTCTGCAGGTTCACTGATTGCAGACCGGTGAGATTGCTCAGGGAAGCAAGCCCCCTGTCGGTCACGGCGGTATCGGAGAGGTTGATTGATTTCAGACCCGAAAGCCGGCTGACATGGATCATTCCGCTATCCGAAACAGCGGTGCCCGACAGATTCAAGCCTGTGAGCTTGCTGTTATTGGCGATCATCGCCAGGGCCCGGTCGCTTATTCGGGAGCGCGAAAAGTCGAGCTCCCGGACATTATTGAGCTGAGCGAGATAGGCGACACCTTCGTCGCTTATGCTGCCGAGTCTGAGATTGCTGAGTTTTGCCAGCCCGCTAAGGTGAGCCAGATCCTCGTCCTGGAGGCTCTGGGGAAAGTCTATATAACGAAGTTCGGCAAGACCGCCGAGGCTCTCCAGGCTGGCATTGGTCATTTTCGTACCGGCCAGGGCGATATAGCGCAGTTTGCTCAAAACCCTTAGATTCGGGGCTCCCCGGTCGCTGCAAGCGGTCAGTGAGCAGTCCAGCTCCTCCAGATTGCGAAGGTTGGCGATGGCTTCCAGGCTGCCGTCCCCGAGATCGCTCGAGCCTTTGATGCTGAGTGATACCAGGCTCGGCAGATCGTCGAGACCGCGCAAGCGATCGTCTGTGAGATTGTTGTTCGCCAGGTCCAGGCTGGTGAGGGAAGGCAGGTTGGAGAGCTCGATTCCATGGCCCGAAAAGCGAATGGTCAGGTCCCTCAGGTAGGGAAGGTCCGCCACGGTGATGGACAGTCGCCGGTAATACTCGGCCATCTCACTGTCTGTGGTATCAATGACTGCTCCGATGAAGAGTTTTTTGAGGTTTTTTAGATCGCTCAGCAGGGTGGTGCTGTCTCCCCTGATCATCAAAGTCCGCAGGGTGAGGTCCCTGAGGGCAGTGAGTTTCGAGACGTGAATCAAGCAGTCGTCGCCTATCTCTTCTCCCTGGACGAAGAGGCGCCGGAGATTTTTGAGATGGCGAAGATGGCTGAGACCGATCTCGCTAATACCGCCGGAGCGGATAACGAGGCTCTTCAAACGGGGAAAATGCTTGAGGGCTGTGAGGCCGCGGTCCGTGACCCGGGCGAATATGATATACAGCTCGGTGGGACCGCAGTCCCGATCGATCTGTGACATGACATCG